>JAESUF010000191.1 GCA_016763215.1 Flavobacteriaceae bacterium | reverse complement strand
GGTTGTCCTCTTCTCCAGGTTCCAACCAACGAAATGAATGTTTATTAGGATCTACTTTAAGAGATTCAGATTTTCTTTTTTTTCTCTTAAACCATTTAAACATAAAATTCTTTTTAATTACCTACAACTCCTCATATAAAGAATAAAAATACTATAAACCGTAATCAAAACATGTGGTAAAGACACTTTTTACTTTTTTTAAAAATTTCTAAAAACCAAAAAAGAAGCAACTTTTTTATACTCTTTGTTTTTTTAAGAATATGTATTCAAGTAATAAAATGCCTTCGGGTCCTTTTTAAACAGAACCTCAACAGGCTCCATCTAACAATTAAACTTTACGGTATTCAACATTTCATTACCAATGTTACATTGGGGACATAACTGATTGGTTTCTATTTCAAATATAGAAAAAAAAATGACATCGCTCAAAAGCCAACTATTGTCTCTTCAACGAAATATATTTTCACTTCTATACGCAATACTTCGTTCACAAAAGGGAGTTGCTCAAAACAAAAAACTCCCAAAAAGGGAGTTCTTTGTTCCTATTTATAAAAAATAATCTTCTTATTCCTTTACCTCTTTACGTGGTAATAAAGCATCACGCTGTGCGGTGTGGTAAACGAAAGAAGCAATAATGGTTGCCATCTGTTTTAAATCGTCTATCACCAAGCGCTCATAAGTATCTGCATTGGTATGGTGTGTTCTAGACCAATATTCTACTGGATCTTGAATGAATTGAAATCCTGGAATTCCCGCAGAGTTAAATCCTAAATGATCCGTTCCTCCTGTATTTCTAATAGTTAAAGTTCTATGGTCTATAATATCATCAAAAGGTTCAAACCACTTGTCAAAAATAGGCCCTACTCCTTCGTTTCCTTGCTGGTAGATTCCGCGAATCCTTCCTGTTCCATTATCAATATTATAGTAGGCAGAAATCTTTCCATGTTCAGGTTTGAAACCATCCTTTTTATTTCCAAAATGATTTTTCACATAATTACTAGAACCATGAATTCCTTGTTCTTCACCTCCCCATAGCGCTATCCGAATCGTACGCTTTGGCTGTAAACCTATTGCTTTTAAAATACGAACTGCTTCCATCATTACAATACATCCAGCAGCATTGTCTGTTGCACCTGTTGCTCCATGCCATGAATCTAAATGACCACCGAGCATCACTACTTCTGCTTTTAAAGTTGGATCGCTTCCTTCAATTTCTGCAATTACATTATACCCGTTTAAATCTTCGGTTCTAAAAGATGTTTTTATTTCTGCTTCTACCACTACTTCTACACCATTTTCAAACAAACGTGCCATTAAATTTGCATGTTCTGGCATCATTTCAAATTCAGCCATTCCTTTCGGACTGTCTTTTCGCCATTCTCTAGGACTGCTGGTAAACAACGTTCCATGCCGTCCTCTAACTCCGTTAATAATTAAAGCTACTCCTTCTTCTTTTAAAAAGGCTTTTATTTTTCCTCGCAACGCTCTTCTTGCTCTAAAAGCAGCTATTTGCTCTGGGGTAAAATTTCTTCTTGCTCTTGGAGCTCGTGGCTTTGCCATAGCAGCCAATTCTTCTTCTGTATAACGCAATGCGTCTGCTTTAAAAGTTGGATCTTGATTTCCGCTAGGTTTTACCGCCACAATGACGCCTTTTAATTTGCCTTTGTATTTCGCAAAGTCTTCTTCAGTTTGGATGTCTACAAATAGCACTTTTCCAGAGATTTCACCGTTGGTACTTTCTGTCCATGCTTTTGGCACCGCAACAAATGGCATGTAGTAGGGCTTGGTCATGGCTATATAACTCTTTTCTATTTCCCAGCCACGTCCAAATTCACCCCAAGACTCAGTTTTAGCATTGGTTAATCCCCATTTTTTCAATTGTTTTACAGCATAATCAGCTGCCCGTTCGTAGCCCTTAGAATTGGTTAAGCGAGGCCCTGCTTTGTCGATTAGTTCAAAAGCAATTTCTTCAACTTTGGAATTTTCAAGTCCTTCTTTACGGATTTTTTGTACAGCATCTGCATCAACTTTTTCTTGTGCAAAAGCAAAAGAAGCAATGAATAAGACTGAAATGAATAGTGAATAACGTTTCATTAGTAAGTAGGTTTTTAGTTTGATTGATCTCGAAGGTACTGGATTTCAAAAGGCTACTCAAAATTTTAACAATCCCTTAAGATTTAGCAAACTACAACCCCTTTTTTGTCAGTTTTACTGCGGAAACTTCTCTCGAATCTGATCCAAACACAAATTGTGAATGCTCCCAGCGTGCGAATGCTTCTTAGACGTATCGGGTTTGTAGGTTCCATTCTCTACTTTCGCTCCTATTTCCTTGTAGGCTTCTCTAAACGATTTTCCTTCTACCACCAAGTTATTAATGGAATCTACCGTAAACAGGTATTGGTATTTTTCGTCGTTTAAGTCTATCGACTTTACCTTTAGTTGCTGTATGGAATAGTTGAAAATGTGTAAAATGCTTTTCATCTCTTCAATCCCCGAAATCATGTTCTCCTTTAACAACTGAAAATCTCTGTGATCGCCACTTGGTAGATTGTTGGTAATCAAAATCATTTCTGTTTGCAAGGCCTGAATTTTATTTGACTTCCCCCGAATCAGTTCAAATACATCTGGATTCTTTTTGTGTGGCATAATGCTACTCCCTGTTGTTAATTCGTTGGGAAATGTGATGAAATCAAAATTCTGACTCATGTACAAACAAATGTCCATCGCAAATCTAGACAGTGTGTTTGCTAAACTTCCTAAAGAAGCAGCAATGGTTCTTTCATTTTTACCTCTGCTCATTTGGGCAGCGATGACATTGTATTTCAAAGTTTCAAAATGGAGTTCTTGTGTTGTAAACGCTCTATCAATTGGAAATGAACTTCCGTAGCCGGCTGCCGAACCAAGCGGATTTTGATCTACCGTTTTTATGGCGGCGTTTAAGAGGTACACATCATCTATTAAAACTTCAGCATAAGCAGATAGCCACAAACCGAAAGAAGAGGGCATAGCGACTTGCAAATGCGTATAGCCCGGTAACAATTGATCTTTATGAGTCTCTGCAAGTGATAGAAGCGTTTCAAAAAAGGCTTTTGTAAGCGACTTGATTTCTGTCAAATTCTCTTTGTAATACAAATGCAAGGCTACCAACACCTGATCGTTTCTAGATCTAGCTGTGTGAATCTTCTTTCCTACTTCACCATATTTCTGAGTCAGTTCGAATTCTATTTTCGAATGTACATCTTCAAACTCCGCTTCAATAACGAAGGTTCCGTTTGCTATTTGTTCGTTTAAATCTTTCAATCCCGCTAACAATAAATCCAATTCGTCCGAAGTAATAATTCCGATAGATGCCAACATTTTTGCATGCGCTACAGAAGCTTGCACATCGTATTTAGCAATATGTATGTCAATTTCTCGATCATTTCCAACCGTAAACTGTTCAATTTGTTTGTCTACTTCAATTCCTTTGTCCCAAAGTTTCATATTCTTTAATTTTAATTCTTAAAATTTAGAAGCAAGATACTAGACCGCTTCGCTTTTAGAGTAAAGACTCTTTCTATTCAACTTACTAGTCTTGTTTCTTTTCTCTTTTCTCTTTTCTCTTTTTAAATAATTTTCTCCAACAACTGAATTTCATATTCTGTCTTTTTATGGATTCCCGCTTTCGCGAGAATAACAGCCTGTATTATACAATTACACGACGCAACAACTCCACATAAATTTCAATCCCTTCCTCTATCTCTTGAATATAAATAAATTCATCCGCTGTATGAGAACGCGTACTGTCTCCTGGTCCCAATTTTAACGACGGACAAGTCAACACTGATTGATCAGACAATGTTGGAGACCCATAGGTTTGTCTGCCCAAAGCGATTCCTGCTTGCACCAATTCGTGTGCTACTGGAATAGAAGACGAATTCAATCGTAACTTCTAGCTTCAATGGAGGCACAAGGCGATTCGTTCGACAAAATATCCGCTATTTCCTGATTGCTATATCGATCATTCACACGAACATCTACCACCAAATTAACTTCAGATGGAATGGCATTGTGTTGCTTTCCTGCATTGATTTGAGAAACCGTCATTTTTACAGCACCTAGACTGTCTGAGGTCTCTTTAAATTGATACTCTTGAAACCATTGCAGTACAGGAATGGTATTGTAAATCGCATTGTTCTCATTAGGATGTGCTGCATGTCCAGCTGTTCCCGAAACTGTTGCGTCAAACACAATCAAGCCTTTTTCTGCAATGGCCAACTGTAGTAACGTAGGTTCGCCTACAATGGCAACAGCTATTTCTGGAATAACAGACAGCATGCTTTTTAACCCATTCTGCCCACTACTCTCCTCTTCTGCCGATGCAACCATTACCAAATTGTATTTTAAATTGGTATGCTTATAGAAATAAGCAAATGTGGCTAGTAAAGAAACCAGACAACCACCAGCATCATTGCTCCCCAAGCCATACAGTTTCCCGTTTTCAACAATTGCCTTAAAAGGGCCTTTCCTATACCCTTTGTTTGGTTTTACGGTATCGTGATGAGAATTTAATAACAGCGTCGGTTTCTTTTCATCAAATTCTTTGTTGATTGCCCAAACGTTGTTCTTGGTTCTTTGATACTCGATTTTATATTTTTGAAACCACAATTCAATCAATAAAGCAGTACCGTGTTCTTCGGAAGAAAACGAGGGTGTTTCAATCAAGTTCTTGAGCAATGTGATTGCATCTATTTCTAGTTTATTTTTTCTCATTTAGTTTAAATTTTTCATTGTAAAATGATTTTGATAGCTAAAATTCTCGAACGTTTATGGATTCACATAATTCCACGAACTAACATTTAATTTCTCTGTCATTTTTGAATGGTTGTAAATTTTGAATTCGCATCAAACAGCATGTTTGGTTTTCCGATGCATACTTTTGAAACATTTTTTTCTAAGGCATAAAAACAGTTGTCTAATTTTGGAAGCATGCCTTCATAAATAATTCCTGTGTTCTTTAACTCTTGATATGTTTCTTGGTTGATTTGTTCTATCACAGAATCGTCATTTTCTACATTTTCTAAAACCCCATTCTTTTCAAAACAGTAGTACAATTCTACTTTATAAAGTTTAGAAAACGCAATGGCCAACTCAGAAGCAATTGTATCTGCATTCGTATTCAATAATTGTCCTTTTTGATCGTGAGTGATGGCGCAAAAAGAAATTGATATATTATTCGACACCAGCAAATTAACCTGCCTTACCTCAACTTTTACTACATCACCAACAAAACCGTAGTCAATTTCTTTAACAGGTCTTTTTTTAGCGGTAATTGTATTGCCATCTGCCCCTGAAAAGCCAACAGAATTACAGCCAAAACTTTGCAATTGAGCAACAATGTTTTTATTGATTCTTCCTGCATACACCATCGTAATAAGATCCAACGTTTCTGCATCC
>JAESUF010000190.1 GCA_016763215.1 Flavobacteriaceae bacterium | reverse complement strand
TTTGCAGAAATAGCCGTTACACCAAAGTATGCAGGTGCTGGTAAAGCAACAAATAATCCAGTTGTATTTTTTCTATATACATCTACTGAACCTGTTAATTTTCTAGACCAAACTTCGAAATCAAGTCCGATATTTGCTTGTTCTGTAGTTTCCCATTTAAAATCAGGATTTGCAACACTACCAACAATTAATGAGTTAGCACCACCATAACCTGCTCCTGTAAAGAATAAATCTAATACAGTATTTGCATTACCAGCTGATTGATTTCCTGTTCTACCCCAAGAGGCTCTTAATTTCAATAATCCGAAAGCTGAATCTTCCATGAAGTCCTCTTTGTCTAAATTCCATCTTCCTGATGCAGAATAGAAAGTACCCCAACGATTTGAAGTTCTAAATTTATACGAAGCATCTCTTCTTACTGTAGCAGAAAATCCGTATTTCTTATTGTAATCATAATCTACATTACCAAAGAAAGATAAAAGTCCACTTTCAGTAATGTTCGCTGTTTGATTACCAACATAGAAATCGTTGTTTGCATTATCAGCTACAAAACCAGATCCATCTCCAGGAGAGAAAGTTCTTGGGTCTAAACCATTTTGTCTGAAACCAAAAAATCTACCGTGAGTTTTAATAACCTCCATATAAAGACCGGCATCAATTGTATGAACATCATTTATTATTGTTGAATAATTGATTGAGTTCACAAAGTTGAAAGATGCAAAACGATTCGAGTTTTGAAATACAAAACCAGGAGTAGTATCACCTGCTGCTGCAAAAAGTAATGCATTAAAAGATGTAGGGCCTTCAGCTCTTGTTAAAATTTCTTCGATGTAATCCATTCCGAATCTTGTATTGATTCTTAATCCATCATATACTTCATAACTAGCATTCAAAGACATAATTACTTTTACTTCTTCTTCAAAACGAGTATAAGTCGCTAATCTATCCAATAAGAATAATGGAGTATTAGAGAAAACTAATGGAGATAAAAGAGCAGCACCAGTAGTATAATCATCTGGAGAAATATAAGGAAGAGACATAAACGCCCCTAACACATAGTTTCTATTAATTGCTCCTGAACCAATAGAGTTAGGTTCATTACTCTTAGAATAGTTCATAGACGTTGAAATTCCGTATCTGAACTTTTTATTTTCACTTGTACCATTGATTTTAACATCAAGGTTGAATCTTTTTAAATCACTTGCTAAAAGAATACCTTCTTGTTCAAAGAAACCTAAAGATATGTTAGTAGCTGTAGTTTCAGAACCAGAAGAAAGTCTTAAGTTATGACTATGGGTCACTGCTGTTCTAAAGAAAACATCTCTCCAGTCTGTATTTACAGAACTAGCTAAAGTTTCAATTTCTGAATTTGTTAAAGTACTACCTCTACCAGCTCCATAAGTTTGCTCAAGAAATAATTGCTCTCTTGAACCTAACAAACCAAAGTTTACATCTTGTAATGTAGAATAACTATTCAAATAGTTATATTCAACTTGTAGTTTAGAGTTAAACTTACCACTTTTCGTAGTAATGATAATTACCCCGTTAGCACCCCTGTTACCGTAAATAGCAGTTGCACCTGCATCTTTTAAAACAGTTACAGAAGCAATGTTAGTTGGATTTAAACTTCTAAAGTTATCACCATCAACAGGAACCCCGTCAATAATAAATAACGGTTCAGCATCACCATTAATAGTACCAATACCTCTTACGATAATTTGACTATTTGCACCTGGTTGACCAGATCCTGTAGTAATGTTTACCCCAGCAGCTTGTCCTTGTAATGTTTGAACAATAGACGCATTTGGTCTTCCTTCAATTGTTTCAGCACTAAGAGAAGTTACTGAAGAGTTTACTGTCGGCTTAGATCTTTTAATATCATAAGCAGATTCAATTACAATCTCTTCTAGTACTTCACCACCTTCTACCATTTTTACATTTATAGTATTAGCAGTTCCTACTTTTTTCTCAACTGTTTCGTAACCTAGGTAACTAAATACCAAAACGTCACCAACCTTAGCTTTGACAGAATACCTCCCGTCAAAGTCAGTTTCACCACCTTTAGTAGTCCCTTTAATTAAAACACTAACCCCTGGTAGTGTACCGTCTTTATCAGTAACAGTACCCGAGACAGTCTTTTCTTGTGCAAAGGAAACCTGCACAACCAACGCTAGCAATAGCGTTAAAATCCCATTAAACTTTGTCTTCATTGTATAATTATTTG
The DNA here is from genome assembly GCA_016763215.1 of Flavobacteriaceae bacterium. The sequence continues at coordinate 1,306 of JAESUF010000190.1, read as the reverse complement.
AATTAATTAATGCCAAAAGTCTTAAAATAAACTTAAAGCACCAATTTTTTAACAAAAAAAAACTTACAAAAGTTAATAAATTGTTAATTAAGGGAGGTAAAAGATTCATATCTGGCTATAACTGTTAACGTAATTTTGATATAAAAAATCGATAAAATCACACTTGAGGAAATAGAAAGTTTAATATTCAGAAACAATTTAATTTTAGTTTTCAGCTAAAACCCCTGTTTGCTATTTCTATTATTAGCATTTAATAAATAGTTATTTCCTTTTGATTTTTCTTTTGTAAAAAAAATACTCCAGTTTTGAGAAAACCCTTTTTGCTCATCATTACTTGACTATGGAGTTTACGGAAGAATTGATTAAATGAATAAGGCTTTTTAATACGACTAGCATTTTTTTAGATTTATGTGCTATAAATGAATTGCAATACTTCTTCTAGATGCTTCATTGTATGTTTACTGTATTCTTTTGTAGTAGACTAGATGAAAGTAGTTTGATATTAATAAACTAAAATGATTAATGCTTCTCAATTTTTTGTAGTTCTAAATTGTAAGCTAAATGTGTGGTAACTAAAAAATCTCCAAGAAATATTAATTAGCTTGGAGATTTTATTGAATTGAAAGTAAATATTACTTTACATATAGTATATTAATTGTCCCAATCAACTCTTTCAAAAAGTAAATTATCATTTCTAGGTGGGGCGCTAGAATTAAATAAGTATTCATTTTCTGGATACAGCCATCTTCTAGGTACTGCAGCTCCTGTTACGGGTACTAAACTAGGAATTCCAGTTCTTCTCCAATCACTAAACGCTTCTGGCTGAACAAACAAACCAATGTATTTCTGTATAATAATATGGTTTAATGTAATATTACCTACTCCTGGATCTACAGAAGGCTGAGCTACATATGCATTATATTCTGTTGCTCCAAGACCAATTTCTTCAAAAGAAGCTTCAATAGCACTAAGATAAGCAGTATGCTTTTCTGTATTGTCTGTAGATGTTTCAGCAATAATGAATTGTAATTCTCTATAGGTAATTAAATCTTCTTGTTGATTAGCTGTAAGATAAGGATGACTTGCATCAAATGTATTATCTAAGACACCCAATCTATCAGTGTCATTTAATCCTGTCATGATACCTCTCATTGTTGGATGGAATTCTATATCACCTTGCCTCACATCATTAAAACCATACCAAGGAGCATCATTTCCAGCGCCTGGATACGTAAATCCGATATTGTCGGCTCTACTTGTAAAACCGGGTTTAGCTTCAGCAAGTGCATTCGTGTTGTCACCTAAA
>JAESUF010000189.1 GCA_016763215.1 Flavobacteriaceae bacterium | reverse complement strand
TTTGATCTTTTCCGCTTTCCAAATTTTCTTTGAAATTCCATAGTTTGATTCTAATTAAAGCACTAAGATAAATATTTAACGTATAATAAAAGCGTTATTGTTGTTAAGTAACAAAAATCATTTCGACTTAACTTCTAGTCATAAATACTATAGATGAAGTATCTCTCAATTCTTTTATTCAGTTTCTTCTTGTTCAATTCAACGACAAACATTGACTTTAATTCAACTGAAAATTCTTTTGTTGTAATACAACTATTTACATCTCAAGGATGTAGTAGTTGTCCGCCTGCTGATATTTTGGTAGGGAAAATAAAAGAGGAATACAAAGATTTGAATGTATATGTAATGTCATATCATGTTGATTACTGGGATCGTTTGGGATGGAAAGATCCTTTTGGAAAAAGAAAATTTACAGAGATCCAATATCGTTATGCCGATCAGTTTAAAGAACGTCAAGTTTATACTCCACAAATTGTTGTCAATGGACGCGAGCATTTTATTGGATCGAATGGCACTAAGCTAAGAAGGAGAATTAAAGCATACCTAAAAAAAGAATCTAGAAATACCATTACAATTTCTTCAGATAAGAATTCAGAAGGAAATATTGTGTTTAATTATAATGTTTCTGGAGATGTGAAAGGTAAAAAACTAAAATTGGCGTTTGTCCTTGAAAACCATGTTACCCAAGTAAAAAAAGGAGAAAATAGCAATAGAACACTAACAAACAGCAATATCGTTTTAGAAGAATTTGTGTTAGAATTAAAGAATCAGAACAAAGGTAGCTTTATACTTCCGAAGGAAAACTTTGACACTAAAAAGGATTTAAAATTAATCGGCTTTGTTCAAAATGACCGACTAGAAATCACAGGAGCCTGTCAATTAGACTTCTAGCCTCTTAGTTACTCGTAACATGTAGATACTCTGAATATTACGTTCAACCTTTAGTTGCTCGTAACATTTCACGCTTTCCAGGAGGACCTGGCAAACGTTCTACTGTAAACCCAACAGATTGCATTGCTCTTCGCACACTTCCTTTGGCTGAATAGGTAACTAGTGTTCCTTCATTTTTTAATGCTACAAACATTTTAGAAAAAATCTCCTCTGTCCATAATTCAGGCTGTACACGAGCTCCAAAAGCATCAAAATAGATTAAATCAAATTGGCCTTCATCGTCTATATCGTTGAAAAATTGCTTTCGCTTCCATAAAGAAAATTCAGAAGTTATTTGATGTTTTTCTTCCCAAGAACAGGTGTGAAGTGTTTGAAATAACGATTTTAAATCTGTTGCCTTTAATTCAGAAACATAATTCAATTTCGCAACTTCATCCAACCCAATAGGGTAGGCTTCTACACCAACATAATTAATTGTACGGTTATTTTTCTGGGCTTCTAAAAACGTAATAAAGCTATTCAACCCTGTACCAAAACCGATTTCTAAAATGGAGAGTTCCTTTTTAGAAATCGGTGTTAGTCCATGTTTTATAAATACATGATAAGCTTCTTGAATTGCACCATGTTTGGAATGGTATTGTTCATTCCAATCAGGTAAATGGATGGTTGTAGAACCATCTGAAGTAATTATAATTTCTCTTTTCAATTATCGGTGAACAGGTTTCATTTATCAATGAGCATGTAGTATTCTACACATTAGTCTAGTGCTACATTAAACTACAGTTTACTTTTTCATTAAAACGCCAGTCGCTTCAAAAGCAAGTTCTCTTTTAGGCTCCGTTATTTTTGCAATCTCATCCGCTGATTTTCCAGCGTCTTCTGCATAATGCTTTAATTCATCTACAGAAACTTCTTTTAGAAAAGCTTTTCCTGCAACAATAACTTCTTTTCCTTTAGAATCTAAAGGCATAAAGAATCCATAATCCTTAAAACGAACCATAATAGTTTCGTCTGTTTCTCCAGCAGGAAGTTTCATCCAACATCCTTTCTTAGAACATACTTCTTCTATACTTGAAGCAAACTTTAAGTTAATTGTATCTCCCGCTTTTAATGTTTGATACTTTGTATATGCATCTGTAGATGATAAATAATCTTTTTCAGAAATTTCAGCACCAAAAGAATTGTAGGCTATTGTTGCAACTTCTTTATTGTCTACTTTCTTATCCTCTTTGTTGGTTTTACAAGCAAAAACTGCTATTGACAAAACCATAATCATTATAACTTTTTTCATTGAATATCTAATTTTTATACAAAACAAATATAGTTGTTTAGAATAGAAAACTGTGTAAGGTTTTCTGAAAAACGCGAACTAAATTTTGTACCTTTGCCCCTTCTTAATAACCAATACTTATGGCAGTAAACATTCATATTCAGTCTGTAGATAATTCCAAAATTAGTAGTGTAGATTTCGACAATTTAGAATTTGGAAAAGTATTTACAGATCACATGTTTGAATGTGATTATATTGATGGAGAGTGGGTTAATCCTAAGATTGTACCCTATGGTCCGTTAACGATAGATCCTTCTGCTAGAGTATTTCATTATGGACAAGCAGTTTTTGAAGGGATGAAAGCTTTTAAAGATGATGATGATGATATTTTCTTGTTTAGACCTGATGAAAATTTTTCTAGAATCAATGTATCTGCTGCACGATTGGCAATGCCAGAATTTAATGAAGCTTTCTTTTTTGAAGGATTAAAACAATTATTATTGTTAGATAAAGATTGGATTCAAAAAGGTTGGGGAAACTCTATGTACATAAGACCCTTTGTTATTGCAACTGAGGCAGCTATTTCTGCTTCACCTTCTAGTGAATACAAATTCATGATTATTCTATCTCCAGCTCAATCCTATTACAGTGGAGACGTTCGGGTTTTATTTGCTGAAGAATATAGCAGATCTGCTAATGGTGGTGTTGGTTTTGCAAAAGCGGCAGGTAATTATGCTGCTCAATTCTACCCAACAAGCTTAGCTCATAAAAGAGGGTTTCAACAAATCATTTGGACAGATGCTAGTTCTCATGAATTTTTAGAAGAAGCCGGAACAATGAACATCTTCTTTAGAATTAATGACACATTAATTACAGCTCCTAACAACGATAGAATTTTAGACGGAATTACTCGGAAGTCAATTATTCAATTGGCTAAGGATAGTGGAGTTGACGTTGAAATACGAAGAGTTTCTGTCGCAGAGATTAAAGAAGCAGCAAGAAATGGTTCTTTAAAAGAAATCTTTGGAACAGGTACAGCAGCAGTTATCAATCCTATTTTAGGTTTTGAACATTCGGGTGACAATTTTGAGTTACCAAAATTAGAAGAAAGCTATGCGAGTGTTTTTAAAGACAATCTAATGAATATTCAGTACAACAAAACTGATGACCCACATAATTGGAGAGTTAAAATTTCATAATGCGACTACTGAGTTCTTTTGTTATTTTCTTTTGCCTTTTGGGATGCAATCCTAAGGATAAGAAACAACAAACAGAAAATCATCCTCAACAATACATTACAATTTTAGGGACAGCGCAAGATGGCGGATTTCCGCATATCGGCTGTCAAAAAGAATGCTGCTCTAACTTCTATAACGGCACTTCTAAAAAGAAACATATTGTCTCTTTAGGTCTGGTAGACAAGCAATCAAATCAGAAATGGTTGTTTGAAGCAACGCCTGATATTTCTACTCAACTAGCCAATTTAGAACAGAATCATTTAAAAACAAATAGAATTATAGATGGTGTTTTCTTAACTCATGCACATATTGGTCATTACGCAGGTCTTATTTATTTTGGCCGTGAAGCCTTAGGTAAAAAAGACATCAAAGTCTATGTGATGCCTAAGATGAAAGAGTTCTTAACAACGAACGGACCTTGGAGTCAATTAGTGGATTTGCAAAATATTGTATTTTCTGATTTACAAAAGGACAGTACAATAAGACTTAGTAGTTCATTAAAAGTCACTCCTTTTTTAGTACCTCATCGCGATGAGTTTTCTGAAACTGTCGGCTACAAAATAGAGGGACCTAAAAAAACGGCTCTTTTTATTCCAGACATTAACAAATGGCACTTGTGGAAGAAGAGCATTGTGGAGGAAGTAAAGAAAGTAGATTATGCTTTTTTGGATGCTACTTTCTTTAAAAATGGAGAGATCAACAGACCTATGAGTGAAGTTCCTCATCCTTTTATAGAAGAAACAGTTCATCTCTTTAAAAATGAAGCCTTAGAAACAAAAAACAAGGTATTCTTTATTCATTTTAATCATACCAATCCAGCCCTGCAAATCAATTCAAAAGAAAGAAAAGAATTGGAAGTATTGGGCTTCCATTTTGCTACAGAAGGTCATAATTTTGAACTTTAGGCACCTAATTGGAAATTGCGCCCAAGTCTTTCATAAACCCAATATTATCTATAACGACTACTCCTTTATTCGTTTTATTAAAGATAAAATTGATCTCAACAATATTTGAAAAATCAAACTTAGGGTTTATTACAAGCATATCTCGAATAGGAAAAGAGAATAGTTGCATCACGCTTTCAGATTTTTCTCCTTCATTATAATCTCGTTTCCAAACTTTAACACCTATCCTTCTTTGCAGTTTTGAAAAATTACTCAATGGAAAGTATACTTTTTGTCCCGAAGCATCTAACAATGAAATAGAAAAATCAATTGGATCTTTTCCTTTCTTCTTTTTATCTTCTTTTTTATCACTATCCTTTTCCTTACCCTCTCCTTTATTATTGTCATTCACCTTGTTTTTTTCTTCTTCCTCTTTTTCGTTCTTCTCTTTATTCGCCTCCTTTTCTTTGTTTTCCTTTTCCTTCTTCTTTTTGTCTACCCATTTTCCACCAGATTTAGGGTTAGAACTTCCACTAGATTCTGCCATAGAAAACACAAAAACAGACGTTGAATCAACCTCAGAAATGCCACGATTCAATTTCATGGTATAACTAGCAATCAATGAATCGTTCACAGGGGTTAAATATTTCTTTTTATCTTCAGCAACGGCTGAATCCTGTTCTTTTTTAGCATCTATATCTTTTTTCTGATAATGCCAACCTAAAAACAATCCTCTGTTCGTTTTACTGCCCCATTTTGTAGGTATCCGTTTTTCCTTCCATACTGTTAACCTAGAAGATGATACACTCGAAGAATCTGCTGTGATTGTAGTAACATCAAAATCTTCTTCAAAAGTTCCAATAAGCTTTGTATTAGAATCTTCAAACTGACTTAAATAGATGGTTTCTGGCAACCAATCTTTACCTGTTCTCACATCTGCGAATAAGGGTAAATATCTTTTATCGTTTCTCAACGTAGTTTCCAAAAATGCACTGATATATACTTTCGCTATTTCTCTCTGATCTTCTCCTTTCATCAACTGCTTTAAATTCAGCAATCTTGTAAATGGCGTACCCACATCGTTATTACCCCAACTTGTATTGAACTGACCATGGTTAGCGCCATACACGTACACTCCAGATTTAAAACGATAAATACTATCCGTAAATGAAATACGGTCAAATTGCCTTGCTCCTGCATAAGAGTTCACATCTCCATCTTGCGCCCCGTGAATTACAAAATAGTTAACATCTTTCAATTTTGTTCTTGTGTTCCCTGGAGCATATTGTCCGTCTACTGGAGCAATTGCTATAATTGATTTAATCTTGTAGTTGTACTCTAATTTAATAGTTGCGTCATCAGAATAATACGGCATTGTGTTTAACAAAGCAGCATGAGCAACAGCTTCTCCTCCTCTTGAATGACCTATTAGTGATAAGTTTTCAATATCCACTTTTTGATAAAAAAGACTTTCTTTAGAAGAATTCCATTCATGCCACTGACGTAAATGTTCTAATAAAATCCAACCTCTAGCATCGTTCTCCTTAGACAATCCACCACTTAGCTCATCAGACCAAGAAGAGTTGATGAAATTTTCATCCACTGAGGCTACAATCATGCCTCTTGAAGCTAAAAGCTTGCCAATATATTCGTATCCCGGATCTGAAAAGTCTTGCATACTATGATTCCCATGCACAACCAATACTAATGGGAATGGCCCGTCTCCTTCTGGGTACCATACCTGTGCATTCAACGGCAAAGCTTTAGAATCAAACCCCCAGTATTTTGTACGCCACCATCCACTCATTCCTTCCCAATTATCCAAAAATGCAACGCCGTTTACAGAATCGGTTTTTATAGCTACGTCTGCTCCAAAACGCGTGCGATGTTTGTCTTTTCCACTACCATAATTTAACGTCTTTACCACATAACCTCCTTCTTTTGCTGGTGACTCCAATGGAATATGTGTAATTGACACTTCTGAAGTATATGCAGCATTAACAATAGGAGCTACATCAATTCCTTTAGGGATATAGAGTACAATTGCTGTTACAATTCCTCCAATTCCAATCACAAATCCTAGAAGGCTTATGATCTTTTTTATCAGAGTTAATTTTTTGAATTTGGTGATGAATAGTGAAAAGATAGAGGCTCCCAATATAGAACTCACACCTATAATGATATAAGCCAGATTATCACTGAAGAGTACTGTTAAAATAAAAAACGAAGCAATAAAAGCAAATCGATAGATTTTAGGAATCCTCATCACCAATTTCAATACCCAATTTATTCCAAAAGCCAGTAATACAAAAAGTGCAGCAAACCCAGTATAGAAAACAAACAGCCATGGATCGTTGATGTTATAAGACGTAATAATACTAGATGCCAAAAACAACAAGGCTAAAACGATCAATAGTCCTTTAGCAGCTCCTTTGAAGGCATTCTTACCTGGTGTTACTGATTTTATTCTGGCTTTTAACCATCTAACAATTTTCTTATATACTTTTTTCATTTGATTGTTCCTTAATATCTCTTTAGAGAAAACACTAAGGTAATTCTTTTCTAAAACTACGTATCTACTTCTATGATATTCAACAAAAATGAAACATTTGATTATTTATAAATGTCTAAACTTTGACTCATTCCTAAATTCAGGTATATATACCTAGAGGTATTCTGTTAACTTCTTATAGATTTATCCGATTTCATTTTATGCACATAAGAATAGCGTCCCTATATTCTATCTTCTTCATATTCATATTCAATGAACATCTTCAACTAATCTATAATACGACTTACCATGAAAAAATCATTCATCATTACTATTAGTTTTGCTCTGATATTATTATTCAGCACTCCTATATTCTCCCAAGATTCTAAAAAAGCAACTCCTAAAAAACCGGTTGACATCGATCTGATTTATAATTTTCATGATTTGGAGAAAGAGCGATTAGAGATCATTGCAGAAATGTATTCAATGATGTATGAAATTAGCGGACTATTTACAGAATTAGAGAGAGCTCAAAGTCTTGAGAAATTAGTAGAAAAACACGAAGACCTTCGTTTAAAAGGTAATAACCCGAAAGTCATTTCAAAAGAGGAGGAAAAAAATCTCAAACGGATTGAAGAAATGAAATCACAAATTGTAGTTCCAGAACTTAAATCTGTAGGGGGACTTGACATCAAAAAAATGAATCCATTTCAGTCACAGAAGGGTTCCGTCGGATTATTGAAAATAAAGTACAGGAAATTCTTAAAAAAACAGATCGCCTTTCAACAGTCGGAACAAAAGTAACAGAGCTGAATAACACTTCTTATGTAAGTCAAAACTTCAAAAAGCAAATCAGTTGGTCATTTGCAGGCTTGGTTGGGATGGTCATTTCTGGTTTTTTCATCATTGCTTATAAAGATGAAGAAATTCGGAAGACTATTTTCTCTGGCGA
>JAESUF010000188.1 GCA_016763215.1 Flavobacteriaceae bacterium | reverse complement strand
AATAGGTTTAGGTGATTTTCACAGTGGTACCTGTACAGCTATAGTCGAATTATCAAATAATAAAAAAATAGTTTACAAGCCTACTGATGGTAAAGTTACCGAAGCTTATTATCAATTATTAGATTGGATAAACAACCACTACTCTCTTGGAAACTACAGATTTAAAATACTAAATAGAGAGAAATATCAATGGTTGGAATTTGTAGAATACGATAGTTGTCAAACAACTGAAGATCTAGAAACATATTACAAAAGAGCTGGATTTATTATTGGCTTAGTCTATTTACTAAACGGGTGTGATTATCATTATGAAAACATAATAGCCAATGGGTCTTCTCCAGTTTTAATTGACCATGAAACCATAATCCAGCCTAAAATATCTGAGAAATATCGATTATTTTTTAGGCAATTTATAGAAAGCTCAAGACCATCTGTTCTAGATAGCTTTTTACTACCTAATAAAAATACTGCAAGCCTCCTTCCAAAAGGCATGTGTGGATTAGGTTACCATAAGCAAACACAGTTTCAGGGAATTGAAAAAGTAGGGGTAAATAGATTTTCAGATGACTGGAAGATGTCTACACATTTTGTTACACAAAATTTATTCAAAAATAATATTCCCCTTTTTAAGGGTAAAAAGGTGTATCCAAAAGAATATTTAAAAGAGCTTCTTTCTGGTTTTGAGTTTTGTTATAGATTACTTACAAAAGAAAAAACTTTTTTGTTATCTAGTAATTCCCCACTCAAGGCATTTAATAATACTAAAGTGAGGTTTATTTGGCGACCAACAAGTGTATATGCTCGAATTTTTAATCGAATGAAACTCCCAGAGAATTTAAAAAACACAGATTCTTATGAGAAACAAATAAAAGATTACTTATTTGTAGCATTTAAAAAAGTACCTAAAAACTCAAGCTTGAATTTAATACTTAAAAGCGAAATAAATCAAATGTTAAAAGGAGATATTCCTTATTTTGAAGCAAATACCTCTTCACGTGATTTACACACTGAATTTGGTGTTATTGAAAATTTCTTTGATTTAAGCTGTATAGGAAACTTAAAAAGTAAACTTAAAGAACTCTCCCAAGAAGATCTAGAGTTTCAAAAAAAACTTATTGCTGAAAGCATCCTAAGTTAAATAGATAAGAATACTTTACTCAAGCTTAAATCTAGCCCTGAAAATCAAGAGTAGCAAGGTAGGTTCATCCTTTTTATTCTATGTTATAACTCCCCTTTTTACGGGTATTCCAAAACGGAGTTTTTGTTTCTAAACATGTTTGTTCCCATCGAGCTACAAAACTTTTGTAATTAGAACCATCCACAATGATTTGTTTTGGTTTTAGTTTGGTAATTAATCGTACTAAATTAATCTTAGGTGATTGTTTTAGAATCACAATGGGATGATGTAATCCCTCTAACTCATAAACTCCATGGTTATCTACTATTAAAATTTGTTGATTCCCTTGATAGAAGATATTCAATTGCTCTTTTTTGAATTTAAGTGCTACCCGCTCCCCTACTTTATAGTTCATCAATAATTGTAGCCTTCTTATTTTTAGAGAATCTAAATCGTGATAAACTGTTAGGTCTTCTCCTCTTCTCTGTCCTAAAATGGTTGTTCTGCTTTTGTGAAATACTAAAAACTCATTGTATTGTTCTGTTGCATATTCCTCATACAACAGTACACTTTGAAATATTAGAACAGCACCTAAAAACCATCCCAATCTTTTTACTTTTTTTTCTATAAAAAAACGCACACCTAAAATGATAAGCAAATAAGAAGCGATGAGTATTGCCACTGAACATGAAATGTCTTCTACTAAAAAGGATTCTTGATCGGCTATGAACTGCACAAAACGATTCAGCAAAGAAATGACAAACCCGTATGCGTCTGCTAAAAATTGTGGTAGCAAAGAAAAAATGGAAAGAAGTATTATGACAATACCACAAACTAATAGGATTCCTAAAAAAGGAATGATGACTACATTGGAGACTAAAAACAAACTTGGAAACTGATGGAAATAGTACAAACTCAAAGGCAACACTCCCAACTGAGCAGCTATAGAAACAGTGACCAATTGCCATAATTTACTTAAGAGCATATTGTTTGGCTTCCAAAGACCATAGAGTTTAGGTTGCACCCAAACAATCCCAAACACCGCTAGGTAGCTCAATTGAAAGCCAACATCAAACAAAAACATTGGTTTGCATAATAACAAAACGAACATTGAAAAAATCAACGAATATTCAATGGCATTTTTCTTCTGTAGAAATTGCCCAATCGCAACCGCTGAAAACATTGTTACCGCTCTTACTACCGATGCCGACATCCCTGCAAGCAATGCAAAAAACCAAAGAAACATAACAATGAGAATTAATTTGATATTCTTCCCATATCGTATCCGCTCTAGCGGTTTTAGAAGAAAGGAAAGAATCAAAAGGACAATACCTACATGCAATCCGGAAACAGCCAAAATATGAATTGCACCTGCCTTTGCATAATCATCAATAAGTCCTTTCGAGACCTCCTGTCTTTGCCCTAATAGCAATGCATTTATCACTCCATATTCGTCCTTTGAAAAATGACGCTGTAATGATTCTTGAATTCCTCCTCGTATCTTAGAAATACCCCCTAAGAATGATTCAGAGTTCGAATCTAACAACAAAAATTCATTCGAATTTAAAAATACTTGTCGGTGAATTCCTTGCCTTGCTAAATACTTTCTATACTCAAACTGATGTGGGTTTAAAGGAGCGTTTAACTCTATAAACTCTTGCTGAATGAATAATTTGTCGTCTACTTTTAATTGCTTTAAAAGAGTGTCCTTTCTAAAGTTCAACAAAACAACTCCTGTTGTTTGGTGATTATTCACCTGAACTACTTCGGCTTGATATTTCGCATAATAATCGTTGGGTTTTAACACCTCTTTTATTTCTAGTACGGATGTGTGATTCTGAGAAATAGATTTTTCAAAATAAGACGTTCTTTTGGTTGTGTCATGGATAAAAACACTACTCATCCCCACAAAAAAAAACAGAATCCAAGCAATGAAAATGAAGATTGTTTTCTTCTTAAAAAGAAATAACAATCCAATTGAAGATAGTACAATTAACAACAGTTTCACGATTTCATAAGGCCAAAAATCTGCATAAAACTGAACGCAAATTCCCAGAATAAGAAATAACAAAAAGTGTAGCGGGAGGTATTCCAGTAACTTTTTCATAGCAGGTTCAAGATACAAAAAAACGAGAAACAACCTTTGTCATTGCCGTGAAAACGGAAATCCATGTTTTATTTAATGTACTTCTATTGAAAAAAAGAACAATCAATTACCCCTTTAAAGAAGCAACAATCGATTTTGCTGTGGTTGCAGAGGCTCCTTTTCCTCCGAGTTTTTGTTCTAACTCGTAGTAATTTTCAAACAGCTGGTTTCTAAAACTCTCCTCTAAAATAGTAGTCAATTCCTTAGAAAGGTTCTCTTGGTAAAATCATGTTGTATCAACTCTTTCACCACTTCTCTGTCCATGATTAAATTAACCAACGAAATGTATTTCAAGGTGATAATACGCTTTGCTATTTGATAGGAAATAGTACTTCCTTTATAACACACTACCTGTGGTACTTTAAACAAAGCGGTTTCTAAAGTCGCTGTCCCGGAAGTTACCAGAGCAGCTGTCGAAACACTTAATAAGTCGTATGTTTTGTTGGCTACAAAGGCTACTTCTTTGGTTCCAATAATTTCTTTATAGAACTCAAAACTCTGACTTGGAGCACCGGCAATTACGAATTGATATTCAGAAAAATCATCAATCAAAGAAAGCATTACGGATAACATTTTAGTAATCTCTTGTTTTCTGCTCCCAGGTAATAATGCGATGATCGGTTTTTCTCCTAGCTTGTATTGTTTTCTAAATTCAGACTCTTCTACTTGTGTTCGATCAGCAATTGCATCTATTAAAGGATGTCCTACAAAGTTTACTTCGTACTTATATTTTTGATAGAATTCTTTTTCAAAAGGAAGAATCACATACATCTGATCTACATCCCTTTTAATTTTTTCTACTCTATTGGCTCTTGAAGCCCAAACTTGGGGTGAAATATAATAATTAGTTCTATATCCTAAAGGCTTTGCCCATTTTGCAATTCGAAGGTTGAATCCCGAATTGTCGATAAACACAAGTACGTCGGGTTGAAACTCGGTAATGTCTTTTTTACAAAAAGAAATCATTCCCAAAATCTTTCTAAGGTTCTGTAGCACCTCAACAAACCCCATGAAAGCTCTTTCTTTATAATGCATCACTAAAGTTCCTCCAACTTCATTCATCAAATCACCACCCCAAAATCGAATGTCGGCACCCTTGTCTTCTTCCAACAAAGCCTTCATCAAATTAGAACCGTGTAAATCTCCTGAAGCTTCTCCAGCAATGATATAATATTTCATGAATATTCTGATTTGTCAAATCGAACACAAACAAGATCTTTTTAAAATCTATTCACTGTACTCGAGGGACATAAATTTCCTATAAAAACTTCAATACAAAGGTAGCTAAAGCGGTTAAAATAACGCCTATTAATACCCCTCTGGCTTTGTAGTCTTGTTTCTTCCTGATAAAAATAAAAAAGATAAACAAGTTTGGTAAAGCGGCCATTGAAATCAATTTTCCGTACAAACTCCCTTCATGAATCATTT
>JAESUF010000019.1 GCA_016763215.1 Flavobacteriaceae bacterium | reverse complement strand
TTTGAAAATGCAATTGAGTCTGCGATGAATTGATGTGAGAAGCAGAAATTGGAGACAGGATAAAAAAACACAACAAACAAATGATAACAAGTTATAAAATAGGATGCCCTTTAGAAAAATATTTTCTTAATTTGGTCTTGTGTCTAAATATCAAATTATGAAAAAAGCAGTATTTCCTGGTTCGTTTGATCCTATTACTTTAGGACATGTTGATATTATTTCTAGGGCAATTCCATTATTTGATGAGATTGTTATTGGAATTGGAGTCAATGCCAAGAAAAATTATATGTTTTCTGTAGAACAGCGAGTAAAATTTATTGAGAATGCCTTTTTTGCTGAAGATAAAATTTCAGTTAAAACCTATAAAGGATTGACGGTAGATTATTGTAAAGAGATCAATGCCGATTTTATTCTAAGAGGGCTGCGAAATCCAGCTGATTTTGAATTTGAAAAAGCCATCGCTCAAACCAACCGAAAATTATCTGGAATTGAAACCGTATTTCTATTAACAAGTGCAGAGACTTCATTTATTAGTTCCTCAATTGTAAGAGATATTTTACGAAATAATGGAGATGCGAGTATCTTGGCTCCAGCATCAGTTTCTGGAAAAATTGATTATTAATAATTTATAAAACACGTAAGAATATCGCACTGAATTTGTTGATGTGTGATTACAGTATTAGTATGAAAAACATTTATACCCTTCTCTTGACAATTTTATTTGTTGGATGTCAGCAAAACAATAGTAACAAAGATTTTACCACACAGTTCGAAAAATCTGGTGGAACAGAAACTCCTGAATATGGAGAAGTAATATCTTATTATAAAGAACTATCGGATGCATATTCTGAGATTACAATGTTTGAAATGGGAGAAACTGATTCAGGGAATCCATTGCATTTAATTGTTTTTAATGCAGATGGGAAAACCACATTAAAAGAAATCAAAGGCTCTCCGAAGAATAGACTATTGGTCAATAACGGAATACACCCTGGAGAATCTGATGGGATAGATGCATCCATGATGTTGTTACGAGACATTGTGCAAAACGATTCATTAAAAAAAGTATATGCAAATACACTAATTGCTGTCATTCCAATTTATAATATTGGAGGGTCGTTAAATCGTAATTCACACACTCGTGCCAATCAAAATGGGTCAAAAGAATATGGATTCCGTGGAAATGCAAGAAACTTTGATTTGAATCGTGATTTCATCAAACAAGACACAAAGAATGCAGAAGCTTTCGCAGGGATTTTTCACACCGTAGATCCAGATGTTTTTATTGACAACCATGTAAGTAACGGAGCCGATTATCAATATGCAATCACACATTTATTTACACAGCATAACAAGCTTGGAGGTAGGCTTGGGAAATTTTTAGAAACACAAATGCGTCCTGCTTTAGAAACTTCATTAATTATTAAGGGAATTCCAATTACTCCTTACGTAAATGTTTGGGGAGGAACACCTAAAAAAGGGTGGTCTCAGTTTTATGATTCACCAAGATATTCAACAGGATATACAACGCTTTTTAATACGCTGGGGATGATGGTGGAAACACATATGTTAAAGCCGTACAAAGTTCGTGTAGAGCAAACCTATGAATTAATGTTGTCGATGTTAGATTTTACGGAAGAACGTTCTGCCGATATCAAAGCTGTTCGTAAAAATGCAATTGGTGAGATTCTGAAGAAAGAAAAGTATCCGATTACGTTTGAGGTAAACCCGAAGAAAGAAGCTTCTCTATTACAATTCAAAGGATACGAAGGTGAAATGATAGCGAGTAAAGTAACTACTGGAGAGCGCTTGTTTTATGACCGAACCAAACCGTTTTTAGAACCCGTTGATTATTACAATCAATTTAGGCCTAAAAATGAAGTGACCATCCCGAAGGCTTATATTTTAAAGCAAGGTTGGCATCGAGTTGTAGAGCGATTAAAAACCAATCAGATAGAATTTACACAGTTTGAAAATGACACAACCATGGTTGTAGAGAGTTATCATATAGACGATTATAGAACAAGAAGAAGTGCCTATGAAGGCCATTACTTGCATTACAATACCAAGGTAAAGACAGATTCAATTGCGGTTACCTTTTCAAAGGGAGATTTATACATCCCAACCAATCAAAATGGAGTTCGATACATTATTGAAACACTAGAGCCAGAAGCGACAGATTCGTTTTTTAATTGGAACTTTTTCGATACTGTTTTACAACAAAAAGAAGGGTATTCTGCCTATGTTTTTGAAGATGTAGCTGAGCAGTTTTTAAAAGACAATCCTGAAGTAAAGAAGGAGTTTGAAGACAAGCTAACTTCTGATGAAAAATTCGCAAAGAATCCGCGGGCACAGCTGAATTTTGTGTACAAGAAAAGTCAACATTATGAAAAGGCACATTTATTAGTCCCCATCTTTAAAGCATATTAACAAAAAACAGATATTAGGGTGTTAACAAAAAAAGAGCAGAGCGTACTTAGAAATCAATTGTTTCGTCATTTGGATGGAATTGTTGTTGCTCCGATTTCTTATGCTTTAGACCAAGAAGGAGTGACCGAGTACCTCCTTGTAAATAAGAGGGTAACATTAAGCGAACTTACATCGCATTTTGATGCAAATAATGGTTATTTAAATGTCGCATTAAGGGCATTATGCTCTCAAGGGTGGCTTACTCAAGAAGTAGACAATATAGAGAACAAAGTAACATTCTCGATCAACGAACACTCAGAGACTGCTTTTGATCACTTTTACATGTACAAAGATGTGGTTGAGTTGATGAAGGTTTCAGAGAACTATAGCAATAGAATTTTTGAAATTGAGCCTTTCTTAAAATTAGAAAGTACGTTTCAAAAATATCAAAATCAATTCGGAATTACGCTTTCTACAGATAAGAGTATAAGAAAAGTTCAAGAACAAATCTTAACACATATTGAAGGGATAATCGCTGGGCCAACACTCGTGCATTTAGGAATGTCTGGAATGTTTCATAAATATTTTATGCAAACTAGATTCAGGTCAGAAGAATTTCACAAAGATCCAGATGCTTTTGGAAGATTGTTAGACATACTTGTCTCTTTAGGCTGGTTTAAAAAAATAAACGAAGCTTTTGAATTTACAGATCATGGATTGTTTTTTGCTAAAAGAGCAAGTGCCTATGGAGTAACGGTTTCATATATTCCTATGCTTCGAAAAGTCACTAATTTAATCTTCGGAAACCCATTAGTACTTAAGAATACTATTGGAGCTGAAGAGAAGCATGTAGATAGGGAGATGAATGTTTGGGGAAGTGGAGGTGCTCATGCAGCATATTTCAGAATTGTAGATGAAATTATCATCTCAATTTTTAACAAACCGATAGACGAACAACCTAAAGGGTTTTTAGATATGGGGTGTGGAAATGGTGCTTTCTTAGCACATCTTTTTTCTGTGGTTGAAAACCAAACTAGTAGGGGGAGAATGTTAGACGAATACCCCTTGCTTATTATTGGAGTCGATTATAATCAGGCAGCCTTAAAAGTGTCTCGTAATAATTTGATACAAGCGGATATTTGGGCAAAAATTATTTGGGGAGATATTGGAAATCCAGATTTGTTAGCAAAAGATTTAAAAGAAAAGTATAATATCCGTTTAGAAGATTTATTAAATGTGAGAACTTTTTTAGATCATAATCGAATGTGGGAAATGCCTCAAGAAACAGTAGAAATAAGAAAGAGTACATCAACTGGAGCATACGCTTTTGAAGGAAAGAGACTTCATAAC
>JAESUF010000187.1 GCA_016763215.1 Flavobacteriaceae bacterium | reverse complement strand
TTTTTCATATCAGTTCGAGCGCAGTCGAGAATTCTCTTCATATAATCTGTCAAAAACCTCTCGACTGTGCTCGAAGTGATATAAATTCTCTATTGAGTTCTTCTAAAATCTCAATCGCTTTTTTATTGTCTCCATGCACACAAAAAGTCTCAGCTTTTATAAACTGTTCATTTCCTTGTACCGTTTTTACTTTTGATTCTTCCGACATCTTCCGAACATGTTCCGTTACTTTCGTTGCATCAGTAATCATTGCATACGGCAATGCCCTTGAGACTAGTGTAAGATTGTCATTATAATTTCGATCGGCAAATGCTTCGTAAACAATTCCTATAGCATGTTCTAATGCTACTTTTTCAATGACAGAATTATAGGGTACATAGAGTTTTACTCCATCAAAAACACGTTGAATTGCTTTTACAACCACCCTCGCTTTCTCTTCATTTACAGCTATTAAATTGTACAAAGCACCATGAGGTTTCACATGATGAATTACAGCGTTCTGCAACGTTGCTCTTTCCTTAAAAAGCTGCAATTGTGCTTCCAAACTTTGTTGTAGCTGTTCATTAGAAATAGCTAACACTTTTCTTCCGAAGTTTTCTCGATCTGCAAAGGAAGGGTGGGCTCCTATTTTTACTTTATTCTCAAGAGCTAACTGTATTACTTTATCAATTGTTTCTACAGAGCCTGCATGGGCTCCACAAGAGATATTACAGGAAAATATCAACGGCATAATTAAATGCTCATTATTAACTCCTTCACCTACATCACAATTGATATCAATAGCCATCTTTTGTTATATTAAGTTGAATACTTTTAGAATCCCTTTCAATCCTAAGAAAATAGTAATGATTAAGATTCCAAAACCTAACACGTTCTGAGTCTTGGAATTCACGTAACTCCCTAAGACTACTTTTCTATTCACCACCCACAATAAGATTCCTGCAATTACTGGCAATAAGATTCCATTTGCTATCTGCGCAAATTTGATAATCTCAATAGGTTTGATTCCCAAAGATGAAAACACAACACCTAACACCAAAATAAAGATCCACACGCCTCTAAATCGTTTTGATTTCAATCCCGATTTCCATCCGAAACATCCTCTTGCTACATAGGCCGCTGCCAAAGGAGCTGTTATTGCAGAAGTAATTCCTGCTGCAAACAAGCCAAGGGCTAAAAAGTATTTTGCAAAATCGCCATACAATGGAGCCAAGCTCTTCGCTAAATCGGCTGCATTGGAAACTTCTCCTGTGGTAATTGAAGCTGCTGAAATAATAATTGCCATAGAGACCAATCCTCCTAAAATAATAGAAATGACGGTGTCTTTCCGCACTGCTTTTAAGTCCTTTTTACCGCTCCATTTCTCTTTAACAAGCGCTGCGTGCAAAAACAAATTGTAGGGCACTACGGTAGTCCCTATCAATCCGATAACAGTTAACAAACTATCTTCAGGGAATTTTGGAACGAGTGCTCCTTTCAAGATTCCAAGAAGATTGGGTTTGGTAAGAATGGCTGTAATTATAAATGAAACACTCATGATTAATACCAAGGTAATAAGCACTCGTTCCAAAATTTTATAGTTTCCGATGTACAGCAGACTAAAAGCAATAACGCCAATGACCAAACTCATCACATTCACAGAAAATCCGAAAACATCAAAAATCACCTGTCCAAAAACAGTCTCTAAACCTAAAATACCTCCACTGATATTCCCTGCTTCATAGGATGCATTTCCAACAACAATTGCTGCCAAGATTAAAAACATCATGAACTTATTAATAAATGGGTTTCTAATTTCAGACTTAATTACTTCCGACAATCCTTTTTGAGAAATAACTCCCAAACGAGCTGCCATCTCTTGTAAAACGATGGTTGCAACAATAGACAACACCATTGCCCACAACAAATTGAATCCGAAATTAACTCCTGCTAATGTGCATAGGGTAACTGTACCGGGCCCAATAAATGCCGCAGCAACTAAGGTTCCTGGGCCTATATTTTTGAAAAAATTCTTACTCATTACTCGCAGAATTTAATGCATAAATAGCGAAACTTCCTAACCAATGTCCGCCTTCATAACTATCTCCAACGATACTGGGCAACGAATAATTGATATGCTGGTTCGCTACATTTTTTAAATGACTGTATTCGGGCAATCCCTTAACAATATCATACAAAGCCCAAGCTCTAGAAAAATTTACGCCATCTAAATGGACTAATTTCCCATCTGTTCTGTCCGAAACTTCTCCAACCGGCAATTGATAATCTGCTTTTTTTAATTGTGGTAAGAAATTACCAAACCAACTCTTAAATTCTGAGGTTGGCAACACTCTTTTCATAATTGCTGCTTCCTGTAAACATGGAGATAAGAAATCGTACCCACTAGGTTCCCATGTAATTGGACAATTGGCATCGTTTAGGTAAAACTCTTTGGCTCTTTTCTCAATCATTTCTTTTAATGGTTGATTTCCTAAGGTATGTGCATAATCCCAAGCAAAGGTGAGCCCAAAAGCGGTATTCGGATGTTCTCCTACTCGGATTGGGTAGTTTAATTTTGGTAAAAAATCGAGGTATTTCTGAACAATCAAGTCCGTTAGCGGTTGTAAGTTCTTCTCTAAAACCCTTGCTGTTTCATCGTCCCAAGTATGAATTTCTTCAGCTAATTTCAGCAACCAAGCCCACCCGTAGGTACGCTCGTAATTCTTGTTGTACTTTCCATAAAAATAAGCGACTTCCTTTTCTATATTCTCTTTTGTAATATTCTGAAGTAATTGTTGTTTAGCCACCGAAGCACTTTCCATCTCTGGAAATTGTTTTAGTAACGAAACCAAGCTCCAATGTCCATGCACAGAAGAATGCCAATCAAAGCAGCCATAAAATGCAGGATGTAATTCTTTCGGTGTTTTTAAATCTTCACCTCCTCCGATGGTTTGATTTAATTTATTTGGATATTCAACTTATACACAATGAATAGGAAGTTGTGCCAATCGGTTGGCTTGCTTTAAGTTCAGTTTTAGCAGTTCACTTTTTTGGCTTGCCACCTTTTTTGTCTCCTTTTCGGTAGGATTACATGCTAGCAATAAAAAAAATGATGCTATGATTAATTGGTTCCTCATAATAGAATTAATAGATTTCTAAAAGTAGAAAAAAGAATCCATAAAAAAAGCACCTTAAAAACTGAACTTAATTCAGCTTAAAGATGCTTTTTATTCTTTATATGAGATAAAACTTAGACCGATGGTCCACCAGCAAGAATTTCTTCATTTGCATATTCTTCAAACTTTTTGAAGTTTGCTTTAAAAGAATCTGCTAGCTTTTGTGCAGTTTTATAATATCCTTCATCATTGTTCCAAGATTTCCTTGGGCTTAACACTTCTGTTGGAACATTTGGACACTCTCTAGGTTGTTGTACTCCAAAAACAGAATGTACATGATAACGATCTTTGTTTGCTTCCTCTAAACTTCCGTCCATCGCAGCAGTAATCATTGCTCTTGTATATTTTAAATCCATACGATGTCCAACACCATAAGGTCCACCTGTCCAACCGGTATTTACTAACCAAACAGTTACATCAGATTCTTGCATTTTCTTACTAAGCATTTCTGCATATCGTGTTGGGTGAAGCGGCATAAATGGCGCTCCAAAACAAGCGGAAAAACTTGGAAGCGG
>JAESUF010000186.1 GCA_016763215.1 Flavobacteriaceae bacterium | reverse complement strand
TTGCATGTGGTGCGTTGTTTTGATGATGATAATATTATTCACGTTGATACTTCTATTGATCCTGTAAGAGATAAAGAGACAATCGATATTGAATTACAATTGAAAGATTTAGAAACTGTTCAAAAACGTTTAGAGCGTGTGAAGAGAACAGCAAAGACTGGAAATAAAGAAGCACAAGCTGAATTGGTTGTGTTGTTAAAAATTGAAGAAACCTTATTGCAAGGAATCTCTGTTAGAGCGATTGACTTTAACGAAAAAGAAGAAGAGTTTGTAACACCGTTACAGTTTATTACAGCGAAACCAGTATTATACGTTTGTAATGTAGATGAGAATTCTGCAGTTTCTGGAAATTCTTATGTAGATAGAATAAAAGAGGCTGTAAAAGACGAAAATGCAGAAGTAATTGTATTGGCTGTAGGAACTGAAGCTGACATTACGGAGTTAGAAGATTATGAAGAACGTCAATTGTTCTTAGAAGATATGGGCTTAGAAGAGGCAGGAGTTTCTCGTTTAATTCGTTCTGCATACAAACTATTAGATCTACAAACCTATTTTACTGCTGGAGTAAAAGAAGTTCGAGCTTGGACCATCCCTATTGGAGCAACTGGACCACAAGCAGCGGGAGTGATACATACCGATTTTGAAAAAGGATTTATCCGAGCGGAAACGATTAGTTACGAAGACTATGTAACCTATGGTACAGAAGCGAAGGTGAAAGAAGCTGGAAAAATGAGAGTAGAAGGGAAAGACTATGTAGTACAAGACGGAGATGTAATGCACTTTAGATTTAATGTGTAGCCAATAGCTCAATTCAGAATCTTATAAAAATTTTAAAAAAGCCTGTTGCATTGCATCAGGCTTTTTGTTTTCTAAAATTTCTTTATTTTAGAAGAAAATTTCCGTTAGCGCGGAAATGCTTTCCGTGCGTAAAACAACTGAGTAAGTATCACTACAGTGAGAATCTTTCTCATGGTAGCGTACTACTTCGAGTAATACAATGCCTCTAAAGAATAACCGCATTATCTGGTTAGCGCGGAAATGCTTTCCGTGCGTAAAACAAGTGAGCAAGTATCGCTACAGTGAGAATCTTTCTCAGGTAGCGTACTTGTAGCAATACAATGCTTTTAAAGAATAATCTATTTCTTTGTAAGCTCTATTCATAGTACTTCGACCTACTCGTTGTAAATCAAGTATGATATGAAAAAAACAAAACTACTTTTTAGCTTACTATTATTTGTCTCTCTTTTCAGTTATGGACAGCGGATGAATACTGTTGATACGAGTATAACAAAACTAATTGGAGATGGTTGGCATAAGTTTTCTTTGCGAGGAGTTAAATACGATGTGAAAGTAAAAGATCATGTATTTGTAAGAGGGAATGTGTATTGGTTAGATGGAGCTACCTATTCTGGGAGTTTAGGAAAGAAAGGAATGAGAGGTAGAGGTACCTATACTTGGCCAAATGGACTTCGTTATGAGGGATCTATGAAAAATAACAAACGTCATGGTAAAGGAACTATGTATTTAAAAGATGGATCTAAGTTTAACTGCAAATGGAAGGAAAATAAAAAAAACGGAAAAGGAACAGCCTACGACCCAGCGAGGAAAGTTGTTAAAACCGGAGTATGGTTAGACGGTGTTTTACAGGAAGATAAAAAATAGTAGATGACAAAAATGTATTTTACTGGCTTGA
Source organism: Flavobacteriaceae bacterium (assembly GCA_016763215.1). The sequence goes on along the minus strand of JAESUF010000186.1, from coordinate 1,512 downwards.
GATGTTAAGCATGGTGAATCTGTGCAATCCTTTAGGTTCGCAACCTAAATTAACTCAATTGATAGACTTTCATTAAACTTTCAGCTTCTTTTTGTGCGCTCCAGTTTTTTACAATTTCTTTCCTAGCTTGTTTTCCTACATGCGGAATTTCGTTTTTTATCGCTTTTGATAACAGCATTTCTAGTTCAGAAATATTTCCAGCTTCGAATAGATATCCATTTCCCCCATTTGAAATTAAATCAGAATGGACTCCAACATTTTTTGTTGCTATTACAGAACATTCACAAGACATGGCTTCTACTGTTACTAAAGAAAACCCTTCAGAAAAACTTGGTGCAATAGTGATTTTTGATGCTTGGTAGTAAGAAATAATATCTGTAACTTCATCAATAAAATAGACTTGATTTTCTATAGAATGCTTTTTGGTGATTGCTTTTAGTTCTTTTAAAAATGGAGGCTTGTCTACTTTACCAACAATTACTAATGACCAATTTTTGTGATCTTTTAATACTTTTGCTGCTTCAACTAGAGTTACGTGCCCTTTTGCTTTTCTAACTCTTCCTGCACATAAAATAATATTTTCTTGCTTACTAGTAGAAAGCTTTTTTGTGGAGTTGGGAGTAAACTCATCAATAGCGACCCCATGACCAACAATGGTACTGTTAATTCCTAAATTGTCGCTCATGCTTTTAATAAGCGTAACAACTTGATCTGTTTTCTTAAGAAGTTTCAATGTTAAATTAGAAGGAGCTGTTTCAGCATGTCGTGTTGCAATCAACTTAAATTTTGCGCCAAAAAAACGAAAGAATAACATTCTCATAAGCTCATTATTTCTATGACAATGAACGATCACTTCTCGGTCAGAAAATAAGAATGATTTTAATTTAGAAAATGAAATTTTGGACCCTTTTACATTGTAACCATACACGTACGTTTCATAGGCATCATTAAAAAAAGGCAGCACATTTTCGATACTTCGAGTAACTCCTGTTCTTCTCCTGTGAAAATGTGTATGAATTAAAACTGGCTTCAAATTAACTGGTTTTTATGTAAATCTAAGTTTTATAATTTACATAGAATGTATTTCTAATACTCGATGCTGAAACCAGCTATAACTGGTTTCGGCATTTTTTTAACAACCTTTTTAAGTTCTTTTATGTTTTACCTTTTAATAAAGTTCTAGCCCTTATAAAAAGGCAATTTTATGATTGTTGCAGGAATTGCTTTTTTACGAACTTGGATAAAAATTTCGTTTCCTGATTTTGAAATTCCCTTAGGTACATATCCCATTCCAATTCCTTTTCCAAGTGATGGACTCATGGTTCCAGAAGTCACTTCACCAATTATATTCCCTTCTGCATCTACAATCTCGTAGCCTTGTCTAGGGATTCCTCTTTCTGTTAATTCAAAAGCAACCAACTTACGCGTAATTCCGTTTTTTTTTTGAGCTTTTCGATTGTCAGCATTCACAAAATCTTTGGTAAACTTGGTAATCCATCCCAAACCAGCTTC
>JAESUF010000185.1 GCA_016763215.1 Flavobacteriaceae bacterium | reverse complement strand
TCTTTGCAAGAATGTAGAATAAATATTACAAAAAGGAATAATTCCTTGGGTACTCATTCCTGCCGCTAATGTTACCGCATGTTGTTCTGCAATACCAACATCAAAAGTTCTTTTAGGGAATTTGTTCATGAGTAATTTCAACGAACTCCCTGTTAACATCGCAGGTGTAATTCCTACAATTTTTTCGTTTTGTTGTGCTAATTCAACGATAGTCTCTCCAAAAACATCTTGATATTTTGGAGGCTGTTGTAAGTTGCTTTTTGGAGCCAATTCTCCGGTGTCGGCGTCGAATTTCCCAGGAGCATGATACTTTACTTGGTCTTGTTCAGCTTTTAACAAACCTTTCCCTTTGGTTGTAATTACATGTAAGAATTTAGGTCCCTTTTTATTCTTTAACCTTCTTAATTCTTTTGGCAGACGATCAAAGTCATGTCCATCAATAGGACCTGAATAATCAAAATTTAAAGCCCGAATGATATTATTTTTGGCAAGTGATCTATCGGTTTTAACCTTAGTCAAGTATTGTTTTAAAGCTCCAACCGAAGGGTCGATACCAATGGCATTGTCGTTTAAAATAATAAGAATATTGGTATCGCTTACACCCGCGTGATTTAGGGCTTCAAAAGCCATTCCGCTAGCAATAGAAGCATCGCCAATTACAGCAATATGATGTTTTTTTAAATCTCCTTTTAAGGAAGAAGCAAGAGCCATTCCGAGTGCTGCAGAAATTGAAGTGGAAGAGTGACCCACTCCAAAAGCATCATACTTGCTTTCAGACATGTTTGGAAAACCAGAAAGACCATTCAATTGTCTATTGGTATGAAAAACATCTTTTCTTCCAGTTATTATTTTATGTCCATAGGCCTGATGACCAACATCCCAAACCAATGCGTCATTTGGAGTATCAAATAAATAATGCAATGCAATTGTTAGTTCTATAACCCCTAGACTAGCTCCTAAGTGCCCTTCTTTGGTAGCAACAATATCTATGATAAATTTACGTAACTCTTGAGCTAACTGTGGTAGTTGATCTTCAGATAAATTTCTGAGATCAGATGGAGATTTTATATGATCTAATAAACGATTCATCACAGAACAAAAATACAATTTTACAACTCAAAAGCTTTTTGTAATATTGAATAAAATAATCTTTTTCTGTATGCAGCCTTTTGATGACACCTACTTTATGAAAAAAGCTTTACAAGAAGCCCAACTTGCCTTTGATAAAGGAGAGGTTCCGGTAGGAGCGGTAATTGTAATGAAAGATCAAATTATTGCTAGAGCACATAACTTAACAGAAACATTAAATGATGTTACTGCTCATGCAGAAATGCAAGCCTTTACGTCGGCAGCAGATTTTTTAGGAGGAAAGTACCTAAAAGGCTGTACGTTGTATGTAACATTAGAGCCCTGTCAAATGTGTGCAGGAGCCAGTTACTGGACACAAATAGGAAAGATTGTTTATGGAGCCTCAGAACTTGACAGAGGTTTTGTAAAACTGCAAACCAAATTGCACCCAAAAACAGTGGTGGTTTCTAGTGTCCTTGAAAATGAATGTAGCATTTTGCTTAAGCAATTTTTTCAAAAAAAGCGAGACTTAAATTGAGGGGAAAATAAAAACACCAGCATTAAAAGCCGGTATTTTTTATAGTGAGGAACTACTTTCTTAATCTCTAGAAAGGAAAATTTGCAACACGTACCAGAATAATAGCATTAAAGAAGCAAATAAACCTAAAGCTGCAGGAATATAATCATCTGTTCCATATTTGTGAATCAAATTAGAAGTTTGATATAAAATAGACCCTCCAGCCAATACACACATTCCAACAGAAAACCAAAGGCCTAAATCAAAACCAAAAAGAACACCTGCTAAGATTAATCCAATAGCAATAAAGAAACCTATTGTAAGTCCGGCACGCAAAAATGAAAAATCTTTTTTAGTGATAAAAACTACCGCAGAAATCCCTGTAAATAAAGAAAGTGTAACAATCGAAGCTTGCTGTAATATTTCAAAACTATTCACATAGTTAACAGCCATATAAATTAAGGGAATAAAGATAAATGCTTGTGCGAAAGCATACAAAGCAAAAGCCATGTACTGGATATTCTTATTCGTTGTTTTCATTATAGTACTTTCAGCATAGCGAGTAATTAACATAAAACCACCTAACATCATTAACCAGCGGTAACCAACGGTCATAGAAAGAGCAAATTCGACAATACTAACACTTTGTAATAATAAATACTCAAAAGCAATAAAAATTAAAACGCCACCAGCTACATGTGCATAGGTTTTTTTGTAAAAAGCAACTCGATCTTGATCGGCTGCTTGTGATAAAATGACTCTGTTTTGAATTGAATTCTCCATAGTTTTTTATTTTTTTTAATTCGTAGGATAAAGATATTTTTTTTGAAAAGTGAAAGAGTTATACTTTTTTAATGACACTTGTTACAATACCCCAGATTAAAAAATTATTCTCTTCAGTAATTTTAATAATTGGATACTCTGGATTTTCAGGTTGTAACCATACTTCCTTACCTCTTACTTTCAGTCGTTTTACAGTAAATTCGCCATCTAAGAAACAAACAGCTATTTTATTGTTTTCAGGTTCTAAACTTCGATCGATCACCAATAAATCGTTATCATCCAAACCTGCTCCAATCATAGATTGACCACTTACTTTTGCAAAAAAAGTAGCTTCTTTATTAATGATTAATTCCTCATCTAAAGAGATTCGAGTCTCTCTAAAGTCATCTGCAGGTGAAGGGAATCCAGCCGAAATTCCTGTATCAATAAAAATAGCACCGTTACTTTCGGGTACTTTAGTAGAAAAAATTTGAAGAGACATAGTGTATTTATTTTACAGTAATAATATCATTTATTTTGGTCGTATACTTGGGTGATAATCGTTCCTGACGCATTTTCCAAGTACGTTCTAAATCTTGATTTGCTAATTTAATTTTATCTGCCTTAAATTTCTTATTTAAATGATCTATGGCAAACATTAAGGGTTTGTGTTTTGGGTTTTCCTTCGAGAATAAATCTAACTGATGATTCCCTGCGGGGACTAAACCTGTAACAATGACGCCTGCTCTTTTGTATTTGACTCCTGATTTAAAAATTGTCTTTATGGCTTCTACAGCCGCATTCGTAATTGTTAATGTTGAATCTGTTGGATAGGAAAAGATCACTGTTTTAGACCCTCGATGTTGTTGTGAATCCTTTTTATGTCGGTCACTGCTTAAAATAACAATTACCATATGGCAACTAGATTTTTGGTTGCGTAATTTTTCGGCACAACTGGCAGCAAACGTAGAAATTCGCTCTTTGATATTTTCTATGTCTGAATACGTATATTCGAAACTACGAGTAGTTGCAATAGAACGTTTTGTCTCAGGAGTTTCCAAATGAATGGTAGGAATACCTTCCAAATCCTTTTTTAATTTCCATTCGGTGATAGAAAAATTTCCTTTTACCCAAGAGTCAGATAATTGTGTAAAATCAAAAGCAGTTTTACAGCCTATTGCGATGAGGCGCTTTTGTAAACGAGACCCAATTCCCCAAACATTTCTAATATCTGTCCATTTAAGTGCCTTTATTCGTTTTTCATCAGAATCAATAACATAAACCCCTTTCGTTTCTTGTGGGAATTTTCTTGCAATTTTATTGGCTACTTTACTCAGTGCTTTCGTAGGAGCGATCCCTACAGATGTAGGAATACCTGCCCATTGCAAGATTCGTTTTCGTATTTGAATTCCATAGTTGTCAAAATCATAGTGTTCAAAACCTTTAAATCCTAGAAAAGCTTCGTCTATACTATACACTTCTACATCTGGAGTAAACTGTTCTAAGATTTTCATGACTCTCGTACTCATATCTCCATACAAAGGATAATTTGAAGACAAGACATGGATTTTATGTTGCTTGCAAAAACGATCCCATTTAAAAATAGGGGCTCCCATAGGTAAATCGAGTGCTTTTGCTTCATCGCTTCGAGAAATAACACAACCATCATTATTGCTTAAAATAGCCACAGGCTTATTTTGTAAGATCGGATTAAATACCCGCTCACAAGAAGCATAAAAGTTATTACAATCAACTAAAGCAAACATTATTGTAAAGATACAAACAAGAAAGACTAGAAGAATATGAATGAGTTACTTATATTTGAAAAAATTAGAACTCAAATGAACATTTTCGACATTGTCATTGCTGTCCTATTAATTTTCGCTTTTGTAAGAGGCTTTATGAAAGGGTTTTTTGTAGAAGTAGCATCCTTAATTGCTTTGGTAGGAGGAGTGTTTGGA
>JAESUF010000184.1 GCA_016763215.1 Flavobacteriaceae bacterium | reverse complement strand
TGAATCAGCTTCAATTTGAGAAGCAATTCTACCCGCTAACTTTTCTAAAGTATCCTGATTGTTAAAGGAAATTTGGACAGGTACTTGTTGGCCGCTTCGTAAAAGGTTGATTAAATCATTATTTGATAGTCCCTCAGGGATTTCATATTTTCCGCCTTTAATATTCTTAAATTTTTTCTTTTCAGCAACCCAAAGAAAATCTTCTGGATCTTTTATAAAACGAGCAAGAGAATTGGCAACATCTTCAATAGAATCATCTGACTTGATATAGATAAACCCTGATGTGGTAACGCTAGCGCCAAATACTTTTTGATAGTACTGGTAACTAAAAAAAGCAACAATTAAAAGAATAATAATTATTGTAGAAAAAAGAATCTTCCTTTTATTCATGAATCAATTGGTATATAAGTTCGTTTTTGAAACTACCATTCAAGAAAATCCAATCCTTTTTTTCTCCTGCTTTTTTGAAATTGTGCCGTTCAAACAAAGAAATACTGTCTTTATTATCAGGCGTAATGGTAGCATATAATTGGTGCAAATTGAGTTGTGTAAAGCAATAAGTGATGAATAAGCTCATTGCCTCAGAAGCATAACCTAGTTTTTGAAATTTTTTATCAATTACAATCCCAATGCCAGCTCTTTTGTGCTGAGGGTTAAAATCAAACAAGTCAATCATTCCAACTGGCTGTTTTGTTTCCTCTTCTTCAATAATCAATCGCAATTGCTTGGCTTCGTAAATGTCTAAATGAGCATTTTCTAAATACTGTTTCAATAAAAATTTAGAAAAAGGAGTTTGTGTATGGCTTACTTCCCAGAAAGTAGTATCGTTTTCGGTACGAAATAGAAATGACAAATCTTCAGGTTCTAATGCGCGAAGTTTTACTTTTTTTCCTTGTAATAGCATACTAAATGGTTATGGTTCCTTCAAAAACAAACTCAGCAGGACCTGTTAAAACAATATTTTTGTAACTGTTATCAACTACTTCAAAACTGACCTGTAATTTTCCTCCTACAGCATTCATGTGTACAGTATTGTCATTGGTTTTTCCAATCTTATGAGCTGCAATTGCAGCAGCAGTAATACCTGTTCCGCAAGCAAGTGTTTCATCTTCAACTCCCCGTTCGTAAGTACGAATATGAAAAGTGTTTTTGTTGGCTTGTTCTATAAAATTGACATTACTACCTTCTTTTCCGTAGATTTCATTTCTGATTTTTCTTCCTCGTTCTACAACAGGGTAATTGTCTAGGTCATTCACTATTTCGATATGGTGTAATGTTCCAGTATTTGTGAAGATGTAATTCTTGTTGACATCTACATTCTCTACATCAATCATTTCTAAAGAAACGGTGTCGTCATTATTTATTTTTGCATAATGCGGGCCATCATAAGCCGTGAAATTTGTTGTGTTCGTAATGATGTTTAATTTTTTTGCAAAAGCAACAGCACACCTAGCTCCGTTTCCACACATGGTCTGACTACTGTCAGCATTAAAATAAACCATTTTAAAATCAGCTTTGTTCTCTTTCTCAAGTAAAATCAGGCCATCAGCGCCAATACCAAAATGACGGTCACATAGATGTGTAATCAAATCTGTGTTTTGTTTTGGAAAAAACTCATTCCTATTGTCTATAAAAATGAAATCATTCCCAGCACCATGATATTTAAAAAAGGTCATGTTCATAACGAACAAAGATAAGAAAAAGCTACACAATAAAAGTCTGTTAAAGCAGGGTTAAAAAGAGTTAACAACTGTTAATGGTGTGGTTTGAATTGTTAAAATTAGTAAATTTGATAGAATTAAATAGAGATATAAGATGAAGAAGTTTTTTAGTTTTTTGAGTATTGCGATACTTGGAGGAGTTGTTGCGCTAGGTGGTTACAAAGCTTTTTTAGAAAAACCAGTAATTATACAAACCAGTAATCAGCCGATACAGACATTTCAAACGAATATGAACACATCAGCGTTTGATGTGAATACAGCGACCTATGCACCTACCGATTTTACAGTTGCTGCAGAGAAAACTGTACATGCTGTTGTTCACGTAAAAAACACTGCTGTAAGATCTGGAGTTAATTCTTGGTCAGATCTATTTAATGGCCCGAGGGAATATAAACAAGTAGGAACAGGGAGTGGTGTTATTATTTCTTCAGACGGATACATTGTAACCAATAATCATGTGGTTGATAACGCAACAGAACTTGAAATAACCTTAAACAATAGAAAGAAGTACAAAGCAGAACTAATAGGAACCGATGCTAAAAATGACATTGCCTTATTAAAGATCGATGTAGAAGGCGATTTATTGCCTTACATCCCTTTTTCTAATTCAGATAATGTTAAAGTAGGAGAATGGGTATTGGCTGTAGGGAATCCATACAATCTAACTTCTACTGTGACTGCTGGAATTGTGAGTGCAGAAGGACGTGATTTAAAAGGGAATGGGAATATTATTGACTCTTTTATTCAAACTGATGCAGCTGTGAACCCTGGAAATAGCGGTGGAGCTTTGGTGAATACACGAGGAGAGTTGGTGGGGATTAATACCGCAATTTCTTCGAAGACAGGTTCATTTGTGGGGTATTCTTTTGCAGTGCCATCAAATATTGCGAAGAAGGTCATTGATGATCTATTAGAATTTGGGAAAGTTCAAGAGGCAGTAATTGGATTTGTTCCTGATGTAAGAGAAGATGTAGAAGGAGTTACTATTAAAGAATTTCTGAAGAAAGTAATGCCAAAAAATCTGGATTGAGAGAAGGTGATATTATTGTAAAAATTAATGATGTAAAGATTTCAAAATTCTCTCAACTAAGTGGTCAGTTAACTGCAAAGAGACCAGGGGAGTTTGTAGATGTAACTGTTGATAGAAAAGGCAATTTACTTACGAAAAGAGTTAAATTAATTAAAAGAGTCGAGCGATTTATTTCGAATGCTTTTCAAATAGAATTGAAAGACTTAGATAAAAAAGAGCTGAAGAAGAATGATATTTCAGGTGGAGCAAAAATTATTAGAGAGGGTTCAAAAGGTGAAGACGGATCAAGTCTAATAGGTTATATTATTACTAAAGTAAATGGTAAAGAAATTAAAAATGCGTTAGAAGTATCTAAGTTGTTAGATAATTTAACTGCTAGAGGTTACCGAATCAGAGTAGAAATGATTGGACCAAATGGAGAAACAGAGCGTTATGTTTTTAGGTAATATACCAGTTATTTTTTATATATTAATTAAAATAAATAATTAGGAAGAAGTTGAAAAATTTAGGAAAAGCATTAACAAAAGAAGAACAAAAAAACATTAGTGGAGGGACTGGTGTTGATCCAGCAATATTCAACTGCGTGCAAAGGAGTTAGTTAAGCTTTGGAGGTGTATCTATTGTATTCTATGATTGTTGGTGTAATGACGCAGATGGTAAATGTACAGGTTTATCTATTAATGGAGGTCCAATAGAATGGGATGGGGAATGGACCGTCTAACACATAACTTTTTTCAAATAAAAAATCCTGATGAAAATCAGGATTTTTTATTTGAAAAAAGAATTACGAAATCGTTTGAAATTAATACTTTTGCACAAAATTTAAACTTAAGACACCACAACAATGTCAACACTAACAAATTACGAACAGGAAGTTGCTTCTCAGGCTCAAATCCGTAGAGCAACTACAGAGTTTATTAATATTGTCAATGACCTTT
>JAESUF010000183.1 GCA_016763215.1 Flavobacteriaceae bacterium | reverse complement strand
TAGTAGAATCGAATGAATTTTCAACTATTGACTACATCATTCCTGTTCCATTATATTCAAAAAAAATGCGACAACGAGGCTACAATCAACTTACAAAGTTTGGAGAACGCTTAGGAATTATTTTAGATACGGTTTATTCAGAAACAATCCTGAAAAGAGTTTCATCAACCAAAACACAAACCCTCAAAAAAAGACTAGAGCGATTCAACAATCAAGATTCAAAATTTGTAGTACAAAATTTATCGATTCTAGAAAACAAACATGTATTATTAATTGATGATGTGATTACTACTGGAGCTACATTAGAAGCTTGTGCTTATGAATTAACAAAAGCAGAAAATATAAAAATAAGCATTGTTACTATTGCTTTAACCCAATAAAAATTAACAATCTTCTGACATTCTTTTCCAAAAAATATATTGTTTATTTGTATAAAATAATTGAATTGAAGAAATCATCTTTTCTTTTTTTAATCGTCGTAGCCTTTACTTTTTTTAATTGTGCAAAAAAAGGAAGACCTAGTGGTGGCCCCAAAGATGAACTAGCTCCTTTACTTGTCACTACAAACCCACCCTATAAGACAGTCAATTCTGATACAAACGAAATTAGAATTGAATTTAATGAGTACATCACACTTAAAGAGTTAAACAAGCAACTGGTTGTTTCTCCACCTTTAAAGACTCCATCATTAATTACTCCACAAGGAAGCCCAAGTAAGTTTATTACGATAAAAATCCTAGACACATTACTTCCAAATACAACCTATATTTTTAATTTTGGAAACAGCATACAGGACAATAATGAAGGAAATAAATTAGAACGTTTTAAGTATGTTTTTTCTACGGGTAGTTACATAGACTCTCTGAGCTTAAAAGGAAGCGTTAAAAATGCTTTTGAGTCTACGGATGTAAAAGACATTAAAATGTTACTTTACAGACTAGATACTGCCTTTACAGATTCTATTATATACAAACGAAAACCTGATTATGTTACCAGTACTTTAGATACATCTAATTATGAATTCACCAATCTAAAAGAAGGAAAATATTTATTACTCGCATTGAAAGAGAAAACAAGCGATTATATATTTAACCCAAAAACAGACAATATTGCCTTCTATCAAGATACAATTGTACTGCCAAGAGATAGTGTCATTAATGAACCTTTGGCTATTTTTAAGGAAGTTCTTCCGTTCTCATTTAAAAGAGCAAAAGAATTACGAAAAGGTCAGCTAATTTTTGGCTATGAAGGAGATGCAAAAGGAATGAAGGTCGAAGTTCTATCGGAAGTTCCTAAAGACTTTACAACCGTTTCATTTTTTGATCGAACAAAAGATTCTTTAAACTTGTGGCATTCACCAATAGAAAGAGATTCGCTACTTTTTAAAATTACCAAAGGTGATTTCACAGATACGGTAACTGTTAAATTAAGAAAAAAACAATTAGATTCATTAACAATATCGTCATCTGTTAGGGGTATTTTACATTATACAGACACCTTGTTTTTCACATCCAACAATCCTATTTTAACTGTTGATTCCTCAAAAATTTCCTTTTTCACTAGTAAAGACACTACCGATGTTCCTTTTACTTCATTTATATCCAAATTTGACACTAGAGTTGGATTTATTTTTGAGAAAAAATTCAAAGAAAATTACACCTTCAATCTTTATCCCGAAGCATTGAAAGACGTTTTTAATCTAACAAACGATTCTACAAAAGTTAAATTTAGAACTGTTGATATTGAAGATTATGGAGACATAACAGTTTCAATTCAAAACCCAAATGCTGTTCCTGTAATTATTGAACTGACAGACAATAAAGATAAATTAGAAAGAAGACAATTTGTATCTAATAGCCAGACCATAGAATTTCTATACTTACAACCTAAAGAATACAAGATTAGAATTATATATGATAACAATAATAATGGCAAATGGGATTCTGGAAATTTCCTTTCCAGAACGCAACCAGAAAAGGTCGAATACCATTTAGAAATCCAAGAGGTAAGAGCAAATTGGAGTTTAAATGCATCCATCACAATAAAGGAATAGAAATTAAGTTATTGTGATGTCATCAATTTTAATATATTTGTTTCCAAATTAGACCCCTAAGATCCCTATTTTGAGAAAATTTCTCGCATTTTTATTCTTTGTGATTTTTACCCTTCAAACAGTAAAGTCACAACACTTCACGCATGACATTGGATTTCATGTAGGTACAGCAACCATTCAAACTGATTATGGAATTAGAGATAATTTTTTAAGCAGTTATGGAAATAGTGCTATTTCTATGAGTTTTACACATACTCTTCACTTTTTTAATAAAGATCCTAGATGGAACTCAGATCACAAGATCTGGAGTTATTTAGCCTTACGTAGTGAATTAAACATTATTACAAATGCTAATTTTCAACATTACGGCGAATTTACGATAGGAAATACAGACTTAGCAAGAGACCTTAGAGCCATGACTGGGACTACGAGTATCACAAGTCTTGGATTTCAATTAGAATACTACATGAGGTGTTTAAAAGACTTTGTATACCCTTGGTCTAGGATTAAATGGAATCCGTACGTTCTTTTAGGAGCACAGCTTTCCAAATATAGCAACTCACTGAATTCTACTCAAGGAGATTGGAGACAAGATATTACTGTACTTCCTGTTAAATGGAGAACGCCAGGAGCAATAGATATTGGTAAAGGAAGCACATATGCGGTAACATTTGGTGGTGGTGTGCGTTATAAGTTTAATTCTAAAATTGACTTTAACGTACAATTTAACTGGCAATTCTTCCTTTCAGATGCTGTTGATGGGTTACAAGCTAGTGTTTTTGAAAACAAAAATACTGAATGGTTGATTAACCTTCAAATGGGAGTTATCTACCATTTAAATTTTGATAGACCTCTAACCATTTTTAAATTATTCTAATAAAAAAGGAACCTTTTCAGATTCCTTTCTTTCTACTTTTTATTGATTCAATGCTTGCGTTAGATCTGCAAGTAAATCGGTTACATCTTCAATTCCGACACTCAGACGAATTAGAGAATCTGTGATTCCTATTTTTAAACGTTCTGGTTCTGGAATAGAAGCATGTGTCATTGTTACTGGATGATTTACTAAACTTTCTACTCCTCCTAAAGATTCCGCCAACGTAAATACTTTCGTGTTTTCTAAAAACGCAAAAGCTGCTTTTCGACTTTCATCTTTTAAACGAAAAGAAACCATTCCTCCAAAATCTTTCATTTGTTTTTTAGCCACTTCATGATTCGTGTGACTTTCAAGTCCTGGGTAGTACACCTCCGCTATTTTATCATGGTTTGCTAAAAACTCAGCCACTGCTTTTCCATTTTCACAATGACGTTGCATTCTCACATGCAATGTTTTAATCCCCCTGAAGGCTAAAAAAGAATCCATTGGTCCAGCGACTGCTCCACCAGCAAACTGAATAAAATGTAATTCTTCTGCTAATTTAGCGTCTTTAACCATCAATGCACCCATCACCAAATCAGAGTGACCTCCTAAGTATTTGGTTGCAGAATGCATCACAATGTCCACCCCTAAATCTAACGGACGTTGCAAGTAAGGTGTTGCAAATGTATTATCTACTGCAACAAGAATCGATGAGTTTATGGCCTTAGCAGCTTTTGCAATTGCAGCAATATCAGCAATTTTCATCAATGGATTTGT
>JAESUF010000182.1 GCA_016763215.1 Flavobacteriaceae bacterium | reverse complement strand
TCAAAATCGAACCTGAATGGTATCCTCTCAAGCCCATTTTTTCCCATTTGGCTTACAAAATTACTTTTGTTGTTATCGCAGTAGAATATGAAAAAGCCACCTCCACCTGCGCCCATTATTTTTCCTCCGACAGCTCCATTTTTTAAAGCAAGATCAAAATGTGTAACCCCTTGTGCTAATAATTTAACTTCATTTAATGAATATTGAGTAATATCAGAACCTAATCCGCTATTTGCTCCAATCCATTCAATTGAATTTGCTCCATTAAAGATAGTTCCTGAGAACCCATCTTTTCCAGCTCTACTTGAAGGAGCTCTTGTAGATAGCTCTCCAGTAAAGTTGATAAAACCTCCGTTATCACCTAAAGGAATACCAAAATTAGCGTTTAATTGGAAATTCTCTCCGTCTAAACCTCCGTTTTGGTTGTTTGTTTCTGATCCCCAGTTTGAACCTGTGTTTACAGAAAATTCAAATCCTTCATTACTTTTTAAAACGATATTGATAACTCCTGCAATGGCATCACTACCATATTGAGCAGCAGCTCCATCTTTTAAAAGTTCAATTCTTTTAATAGCAAAAGCAGGAATTGCATTCATGTCTGTTCCAACACTACCTCTACCTACAGTTCCATTTACATTTACTAAAGAAGTATTATGTCTTCTCTTTCCGTTTACCAACACCAAAACTTGATCTGGTCCTAAACCTCTTAAAGAAGCAGGATCAATATGGTCAGTACCATCAGAAACTGTTTGTGATGTAGAAGTAAAAGAAGGTGCTACATAATTTAAAATATCATTAACGGTAATCTGAGGACCAGCACTTACTAGTTCAGAAACGTCAATAATATCGATTGGAACTGGTGTATCTGCAACAGTTCTGTTTTTGTTTCTTGATCCAACTAAAACTACCTCATCTAAGGCAACGTTGTCTTCTTCAAGTACAATAGTGAAAGAGTTGGTATCAATAACTCTCTTTTCAGTCGTTTTAAATCCTAAAGAGGATACAGTAATTACGGTAGGTAATTGCTTTACATTTAATGAGAACTCACCATTTTCATCTGTAGTAGTTCCATTAGTAGTTCCTTTTTCCACTACGTTCATAAAAGCTAGAGCCTCACCCTTTGAGTCTATAACTTTTCCTTTAATTGTTTGGGCGTTTATCGCAACGGCTCCAAAAAATAAAAATACGATCGTGAAAACTTTTAATAAGTCATTTTGTTTCATATATTATTATGATTGATTGATTATAGCGCAAAAATTACTTTTTTTTTCCACAAAAACAAGGATTTCCTGCGCTAATATTAAGAAAATCTTTGATTTACGTGCTATATACGTGTAAGTACCCACCCTATACATATGTTAATAAAAAGAGTAAATTTTCATAAAACTTCTATAAAAAATAGTCCTTATTTACCTTTAACCTATCTTTAACAAGATAGAATTTCCTATTATTGTAGCTTTGCTTTTCACTAGTTAAAATCATAAAATCGACAATATATATATGGACGTAGATGTTAGAGCTATTAACGAGAAAATAGAAAGAGAGAGTGCTTTTGTAGACATACTTACTTCAGAAATGAATAAAGTGATTGTGGGTCAAAAGGAAATGATAGAACGTTTACTGATCGGTCTTTTAGGAAATGGCCATATTTTACTAGAAGGCGTACCGGGTCTGGCAAAGACCTTAGCAATTAACACGCTGTCCAAAGCAGTGCAGGCATCTTTTAGCAGAATTCAATTTACTCCAGATTTATTACCTGCGGATGTTGTAGGTACAATGATTTATAACATTAAAGAGAATGAGTTTTCTATAAAAAAAGGACCGATTTTCGCCAACTTTGTACTCGCTGATGAGATTAACCGTGCTCCTGCTAAAGTGCAATCTGCACTTTTAGAAGCGATGCAAGAGCGTCAAGTTACAATTGGAGATAAAACATTTAAACTTCAGGAACCTTTCTTGGTTATGGCTACTCAATATCCAGTAGAACAAGAAGGGACATATCCATTACCAGAAGCTCAGGTAGATCGTTTTATGTTAAAGGTGGTTGTTGATTATCCAAAGTTAGATGATGAACAAACAATTATGCGTCAAAATTTAAGTGGAACCTTCGAAACTGTAAACCCTGTTGTTTCTATTGAACAAATCATCAAGGCAAGAGAGGCTGCAAATGAAGTGTATATGGATGAGAAAATAGAAAAATACATCTTAGACATTATATTTGCTACTAGATATCCAGATAGATATAATTTACCCCAATTAAGTGCTTTAATAAGTTTTGGAGCGTCACCAAGGGGAAGTATTAACTTAGCTAAAGCTGCCAAATGTTATGCCTTTATTAAAAGAAGGGGATATGTAATTCCTGAAGATGTAAGAGCAATTGTATACGATGTTTTACGTCATAGAATTGGAATCACATATGAAGCTGAAGCAGAGAACATTTCATCAATTGACATTATTAATTCAATTATTAATGAAATAGAAGTTCCATAAAAACACTTACTACAATCAACTCCGTCAATTAAAAAAATGTTTACCCCTTAAAACTTAAACTATAAAACATAAATTGACAACATATAAAACCTTAACAGGAAATAAAGAAATTTTAGAATTAGAGATGGAACCTTTACCCTCGCAATGGGTTAATTAAGAAAATGGACACCAAAGAGATATTAAAAAAAGTACGAAAAATAGAGATTAAGACGAAGCGTTTGTCCGATCATCTTTTTGGAGGTGAATATCATTCCACCTTCAAAGGAAGAGGGATGACATTTTCTGAAGTGCGACAATATCAATTTGGAGATGATGTTAGGGCTATTGATTGGAATGTTACTGCAAGATATAATGAACCGTACATTAAAGTTTTTGAAGAAGAGCGTGAATTAACAATGATGTTAATGGTTGATGTTTCTGGCTCTGGATTGTTTGGTACTTCTGAGCAGTTTAAAAAAGACACTGTTACTGAAATTGCTGCTACCCTAGCCTTTTCAGCAATTCAAAACAATGACAAAGTAGGGTTGATTCTTTTTTCAGATCAAATTGAATTATTCATTCCTCCTAAAAAGGGAAAAAGTCATGTGCTTAGGATTATTCGCGACTTAATTGAATTTACTCCTAAAAGCAAAAAAACCAACATTGGTGAAGCTTTTAAGTTTCTAAGCAATGTGATGAAAAAGAAAGCTATTGTATTTATGCTTTCAGATTTTATGGATGATGATTATGAAAGAACCTTAAAGATTGTTGGAAATAAACATGACATTACAGGGGTTCGAGTCTATGATAAACATGATGAGGAAATTCCGAATTTAGGGATGGTTCCTATGCTAGATGCAGAAACCAACGCTGTTCAATTGGTAAATACTTCTTCGAGATTTGTTAGAAACAGCTATAAAGCAAATGCTTTACGATTAGCAGATTACTATCATACTACTTTTAAAAGAAGTGGGGCTGGAACTATCAATACAAGAGTAGATGAGAGCTATGTGAAAAAGTTACTAGGATATTTTAAACACAAAGGCAGATAGAGCAGATGAAGATTAGATTCCTTTTATTAATGCTATTAATTAGTACTGTTTCTTTTTCACAACAAGTAGAAGTAGCAGTAGACACGACCAATATTAGAATTGGTGAACAGTTTTTTTATCAAATCACTGTGGATGATACCACAAGTGTGATCATTCCTAAATTAGAAAATTTAAAAGGTTTAGAGATTGTTGAAGATTTAAAAATAGACACCGTTAAAAACAATCTTATAAAAAAATACTTGCTTACTGGGTTTGATAGTGGTGCTTTTTATATTCCTTCTCAACAAGTTTTTATTAAGAATAGAGCTTATATAACGGATTCTATCCTTATCAATGTTGCTACAATAGCTATTGATACCATCAAGCAAAAAATGTTCCCAATCAAAGCCATTCAAGGGGAACCTTATGTGTTTGACGATTTTATACCTTATTTAATATGGGTAATCCTTGGTTTATTATTAATTGCAGCTCTTATTTATTACCTCAAAACACGTAAGAAAAAAGAAGTTACAGAAGAAGAAATCATTGCCCTTTTACCTCCATATGAAGAAGCTATTGAGAGACTTCATAAATTGGATGAAAAATTACTATGGCAAAACAATGAAGTTAAAAGATACTATAGCGAGCTAACCGAAATTGTTAGGGCGTATGTGGAAAAAGAACTCAAAATCCCTGCTTTAGAAAGTACGACTGATGAGATTATTGACACATTAAAAGATTTCAATGATGCAAATACTCTTGAAACCAATAAAGAGACCATTAAAAAATTAAAAATATTATTGAGTGAAGCGGATTTAGTGAAATTCGCAAAATCGAAACCTTTATCTCACCAAATAGAAGGAGATCGAAAGGATGCTGAAGATATTTTAAATGAGTTAAAACCGAAACCTAGTATAGAAGAAGAAACCAAAGAAGATGAATTGGAATAATTTAGAGTTTCACGACCCAGAGTTTCTCTGGTTATTAATCTTAATCCCGTTATTAGCGGTATGGTATTTCTTTATGAGAAAAAAAGATACTACCGTATTAACTGTTTCTAGCCTAAAAGGATTTAAAAACACTTCTTTTATCCCCAAACTAAAACCTTTACTATACCTATTTAGGCTCCTGGCCCTTGCCTTCTTAATTGTTGCCTTGGCAAGACCTCAAAATGTTGCAGTGAGTACTAAAATAAAAGCAAATAGAGGAATTGATATTGTTATGGCAATAGACGTCTCTGCGAGTATGCTTGCAAGAGATTTAAAACCAAACCGACTGGAAGCGTTAAAAGTTGTAGCCACTGATTTTGTTAATAGAAGACCAAATGACCGAATTGGAATCGTGGTTTATGCTGGGGAAAGTTTTACACAAACTCCAATTACCAGTGATAAAAGAATTGTGAAAAGAACCATTTCAGAAATCAAATGGGGACAATTAGAAGGGGGTACTGCTATTGGAATGGGACTAGGTTCTGCCGTAAACAGACTAAAGGACAGCAAGGCTAAAAGTAAAGTCATCATCTTATTAACCGATGGGGTGAACAACTCTGGTTTTGTAGACCCAAAAACAGCTACAGAGTTGGCAAAAGAGTTAAATATTAAAGTATATACGATAGGAATAGGAACTAATGGAACCGCTGATTTCCCCTATAGCAAAGATCCAAGAACAGGTAAATTACAATTTAGAAGACAGCAAGTAGAAATTGATGAAGAACTCTTACAATATATTGCAGAGCAAACTGAAGGACAATATTTTAGGGCGACAAACAATACAAAACTGAAAGCTATCTACGATGAGATAGACAAACTTGAGAAAACAAAAATTGAAGAATTTAAGTATACCAACTACGATGAAAAATATCGTTTTTTAGTTTTTATTGCAGGTGGATTATTGCTTTTAGAGTTTTTATTTAGAAACACAATATTTAGAAGTTTTATATAAATGTACAAAATAGAAGAACCCATATATTTTTATCTCTTTGGAGTGATTCCTGTAATCGTTCTGATTTTTCTATTGATGTCTTGGTGGAAAAAAAGAACGCAACGAAAGTTTGCAAGTCATTCCTTATTATTAAAACTAGCTCCTAACATTTCGGTCTTCAAATCCGTTTTAAAATTACTTTTCTTTATCATCAGTATTTCTTTTCTGATTTTAGCATTGGTAAATCCAAAAATGGGAACCAAACTAAAAACCGTTAAAAGAGAAGGTGTTGATGTTGTTTTTGCTTTGGATGTATCACGCAGTATGCTGGCGGAGGACATTGCTCCAAATCGATTGGAAAAGTCAAAACAAATCATTTCAAAAATAATTGACAAGTTAGGTAGTGATCGAGTTGGTATTATTATTTATGCTGGAAATGCCTATCCGTTACTTCCTATTACTACAGATCATGCGGCTGCAAAAATGTTCTTGCAAAATGCAAATCCAGATTTGGTGTCTAGTCAAGGGACAGCTATTAACGAAGCCCTAGATTTAGCCAAAACGTACTATAATAATGACGAGCAAACCAATCGTTTTTTAATCATTATTTCAGATGGTGAAGATCATCAAGAAAAAACCAAACAGGTGGCTCAAAACATTGCAGACGAAGGAGTGAAAGTCTATACTATTGGTGTAGGAACTGAAAAAGGAGCCCCTATTCCTTTAAAAATTAATGGCTCATTGATTGGGTATAAAAAAGATCGAAAAGGGGAAACTGTATTAACACAACGTAAACCAGAAATTTTACAAGCTATTGCAGATGCTTCTTCTGGAAGTTATATTGATGGAAATATAACTGAGAAACCAGTAAAAACAATTGTAGATATTATCGGAAATGCACAAAAAACTGAATTTGAAACGAAACAATTTTCAGATTATAAAGATCAGTTTCAGTGGTTTTTAGGAATCGGAATTCTATTCTTACTTTTGGATGTTTTCCTACTGAACAAGAAAACAAAGTGGTTAAGAAAAGTAGATTTATTTAACGAAGAAGACAAGTAAATTCTAAATTTATGAAGAATTGTAAACATATTGTATTGTCTCTTTTGATGTTAATAACATCAATAGTGGCTCATGCTCAAAAAGACACTATTGCTTTGCAAAGAGAAGCAAGAAAACTAGTGAGGGATGGAAATAAGTTATATGCCAAAAAAAACTGCACCGATGCTTCGGTTTCCTATAAAAAAGCATTGGAGAAAAACAGCGCATATAAAAAAGCAACCTATAATATGGGGAATGCTATGTATCAAAACAACCTACATAAGGAAGCTGCAGAACAATATAATCTAGCAATAAAAGATTCAAAAGATAAATTTGAAAAGGCCGAAGCTTATCATAATGTTGGAAATTCTATGATGAAGCAAAAGCAATACCAACCTGCTGTTGACGCTTATAAAAATTCTTTACGCAACAATCCAAATGACGACGAAACGCGGTACAACTTAGCCGTCGCTCAAAAACTTCTTGACAAAGAGAAAAAGAAGAACAAGGATAAAAATAAGGACAAGAACAAAGACAAGAATAAAGATAAGAAGGACAAAAACAAGGATAAAGACAAAAAGGACGGAAAAGACAAGGACAAAAAAGATCCTAAAAAAGATGGCGATAAAGGAGATCAGGACAAGAAAAAGCAAGATCCAAAAAAGAAAGACAAGAAAAAACAAAAGCCAAAGCCTCAACAAGGAAAAATGTCTCCTCAGCAATTAAAGCAGCTTTTAGAAAGTTTAAACAATGAGGAAAAAAAGACTCAGAAAAAATTAAACGCTAAAAAAGCAAAAGGCAGAAAAGTAAAACAAGAAAAAGACTGGTAAATTTTTGCATTTGCCTTGATTCTAGAATCAAAACATGAAGCAAAAAATTAGGTACATATTTGTATTATTTACTTTAATGAGCATTTCTCTATTTGCTCAAGAGCCTACACTAACCAGCAGTGTTAGTAAAAATAAGCTTGGGGTTAATCAGAGGTTACGTATAGAGTTTGCTGTGAACAAACATGGCGCTGATCATTTTTCTCCACCTAATTTTAAAAATTTTCGTGTTATCGGTGGTCCTAGTCAATCTATTAGTCAGTCCTGGGCAAATGGGAAAGCTACTTATACACAATCCTATACCTATATCATTCAGCCTTTGAGAAAAGGAGAATTTAGCATCCCTCCTGCAAGTATTCAATTAAACGGAAAAGTCTTAAAATCAAAGCCTGTAAAAATCATTGTCTTAGACCCTGTTGAGATTCCAAAAGATCCAAATGACCCCAATTATATTGCACAACAAAATGTTCATTTAGTCGCTGAAATATCAAAGTCTAATCCTTATGTTGGAGAAGGGGTATATGTAGAATATAAACTATATGTAAGTAGAAATATAAGCGTGAATGACTTTTCCATGACAGAATCACCTCAATACAATGGTTTCTGGAATCAAGATATTAAAATAAAAGGATTGCCTGCTAGAGAAGGATTCTACAATGGTGAGAAATATCGATATGTTGTATTAAAAAAAGCATTGTTAATTCCAACTAAATCTGGAAAACTGACTATAGACCCAATGAAGATGAATATTGTCATTGGGGTTCCTACTGGTAGAGGTGACTTTTTTGGAAACCCTATCACTAGAAACATTACTCGAAGTTTTTCTTCTGCAAAAAAATACATAAATACAAAAGAACTTCCTATTGAAGGAAAGCCTGAAAGTTTTAATGGTGCTGTAGGCGATTTTGATTTTGTTGTTACTTCCAGTAGAAATTTGCTTAAATCTAATGAAACCGCTCAAGTTTCTGTAAAAGTTAGTGGAATTGGTAACTTAAAATTATTTGAGCTTCCAGAAATAAAAACTCCTGCTGAATTAGAAGTTTTTACTCCAGAACAAAAAGAAAAAGTGGTTGTAACTACAAGAGGAATTAGAGGGTCGATAAGTAAAAATTATACCGTTGTACCTCAGTACAAAGGGAAATATAAAATTCCTAACACAGAATTCTCATATTTTAATCCGAAAGAGAAAAAATATAAGACCATTACTTCCGAAGATTTATATGTAGAAGTGTTAGAAGGAAAAGAACTCAATTCAACTTCAGACATAATATCTACTAAAAAAGATATTGTTAGTGGAGCTAATTTCAGATACATTCAAACAAAGACATCATTTGCTCTGGCCAAAAGAGCAGATTTTTTTAAATCCAATAGCTATTATTGGTTACTCTTCCTTCCTTTAGTGTTTATTCCTATCGGAATCTTACTAGCAAAAAGAAATGAGACAAGGAATAAAGATGTTATTGGAACAAAACAACGAAAGGCAGATCGTTTGGCTAAGAAATACTTATCTGAAGCAAAGAAACAACTTGGTAAAAAAGAAGCATTTTACATTGCGCTAGAAAAAGCATTGCACAATTATTTAAAAGCGAAACTAAGAATTGAAACTTTTGATATTAGCCAGGAAAAAATCACTGAGTTATTAAAAAATAAAAGTGTTGATTTGACAGATATTGCTTCTTTCATTGAAGTTATTCACAGTTGTAATTTAGCAAGATATACACCTGTTACTTCAGTTGAAATGAATGAAGATTATGAAAAAGCGGGGCTGGTAATTACTCAAATAGATAAACAATTTTAAGATGAAAAAAATACTGATTTTCTTATTGTTTATTGTACAAGGAGTCATTGCTCAATCTGCAGATGAATTGTTTGTAAAAGCAAACGACCAATACAAACAAGAGCTTTATAATGAGGCCATTACCACTTACAACGAAATTGAAACATTGGGACTTGTTTCTTCTGAACTCTATTATAACTTAGGAAATTGCTACTATAAATTAAACAAGGTTGCTCCATCAATTTATAATTATGAAAAAGCGTTATTAATAGACCCTTTGAATGAAGACGCTCAAAACAATTTAGTGTTTGCTAAAAGACTAACAATAGACAATATTGAAGAGCTTCCAAAATCTCTTTTTCAAAAAATAGATGAATCTTTTGTGAAAAAACTCTCTTATAATGAATGGTCTGTTATATCCGTAGCATTTTCTATTGTAGGAGTTCTCCTGTTTTTACTTTTTTACTTCTCATACACTCCTACAAAAAAGCGATTGTTTTTTGTGACCAGTATCCTTAGTTTTTTGCTTTTAATCACTTCTTCAATTTTTGCAATCAAAGAATATTCTTTCCACCAGAATAATATAAGCGCCATTATTTTTGCTCAAGAGGTAGAAATAAAAAATGCTCCAACGTTAAATAGCGAAGAAATATTCAATTTACATGAAGGAACCAAAGTAACAATCTTAGACACAGTAGATAACTGGAAGAAAATTAGAATTTCTGATGGTAAAATTGGTTGGATTCTTACTGAAAAAATCAAATTATTGACTATTTTTTAAACTATATTTAACGATAACCCACGCTCCGTATCGTATATTTGCTCTCACTAAAATTAAGCATGAGTAAAATTATTTTTACATCCTTATTTTCATTCATTCTTTTGATTTCTATTGTTGCTCCAACATATATCAGTTTAACTGAAGGTAGTTGTGAGCTTACTCAAATTGCCGATTTCGGCGAAGAGGAAGAACCTGTGAAAGATTTGGAAGTGAAAATATACTACCCGACCAACAGTGAATTTGTTTTTAGTGATTTACAAGAGAAAAAAGGGATCCGTTTTTATTATAAAAACTATTCTTTTATGCTGAATAAATTAAACAGTCCTCCCCCAGAAAAATTTCTTTCCTAAATATTAGAAGAAGATAATCTTCATTCTTATTATTCACCAAATAAATTATTTGCTGTATCTTTTAGTTTTCCGAAACTTAAAAGAAATAGTTCAGCGAACTATATAATAACCCCATAAAAATTATAAAAATGAAAGCTCATACAAAAGAAACACAAGCGGCCATTACACCTCATATTGCCATCGATTTATTAAAAAAAGGAAACGCACGGTTTATTGCAAACAAAGAAACAGAAAGAGATCTATTACAGCAAGTAGCAGAGACAAGTTTAGGGCAATACCCCTTCGCTACAATACTTCATTGTGTAGACTCAAGAGTTTCAGCTGAGTTGGTTTTTGACCAAGGAATTGGAGATGTTTTTAGTATACGAATAGCAGGAAACTTTGTGAATGAAGATATTTTAGGAAGTATGGAGTTTACCTGTAAATTAGCAGGTACTAAAGCCATTGTTGTTTTAGGTCATACTGCTTGCGGAGCTGTAAAAGGTGCATGCGACAATGCAGAATTAGGAAACTTAACTGCATTAATTAGTAAGCTTAGGCCAGCTGTAAAAGCAACTCCTGGATTTACTGAAGGAGAAGGGCGTACTTCTAAGAATATCGATTTTGTGAATACAGTAGCAGAAAAAAATGTGTATATGACTATAGATAATATCAGAATTCAAAGCCCAATTCTTAAAGAAATGGAAGACAATAAAGAGATTACAATTGTCGGCGCTATGTATGATATTAAGGATGGATCAGTTACTTTTTATTAACCCAAAACAACAACTTTCATATCATGAAAAACTTTTTTTCAAATATTAAAGGTGATGCCTTCGGAGGCATCACTGCGGGTATCGTAGCACTTCCTTTGGCTTTAGCTTTTGGTGTTTCTTCTGGCTTGGGGCCAGCAGCCGGATTATATGGAGCAATTTTTATTAGCTTCTTCGCTGCACTTTTTGGAGGAACCAGTACTCAAATTTCTGGACCAACAGCCCCTATGACTGCTGTTAGTATGGTTGTTGTCGCTGGTATTATTGCTGCCAATGATGGAGATATCAATAAGGCACTTCCTATTATTCTAACTGTTTTTTTATTAGCTGGGCTCATTCAAGTCGGGTTAGGTTTAATGGGGCTAGGAAAATATATTCGATACATTCCGTACCCTGTAGTTTCTGGTTTTATGACTGCAATTGGAGTCATTATTATCATTACACAATTGTCTCCATCTTTAGGTTACAATCCAAAAGAGGATGCTGAGTATGTAAATAAGTTTAAAGCTGAAGCTAAAGAGGTTATTCTAAAAAATATTTTAAAAAATGAAGCTGGTGGGGGCATTTTAGTTCTTGAAAATTTCAAAGAGACAGTGAATAGAGCTGAAAAAATAACACAAGCAGATATTTTAAGAGAATCTCAAACACTTGCAACAAAAGAAGCTTCTGGAGTTATTGGCTCTTTACGTGTTTTACCAAGGTCTTTAAAAAATGTAAATTGGTTAGAATTAATTCTGTCATTAGGGACCATCCTTATTATTTTTGGTTTTAAACGAATTACTACAAAAATTCCAAGCACATTAGTCGCATTACTTGTCATGTCGGGAATTGCTGTAGGTTTTGGTTTGGATTATAAATCAATTGAAGAAATTCCTAATGGTCTTCCAATACCAAAATTGGAAATGTTTACGTCCTTTAGCTTCTCTGGAATTAAACCTTATCTTTTTACTGCGATTACATTAGCATTACTTGGTGCCATTGACTCCCTACTAACGAGTGTAGTGGCCGATAATATGACGAAAACCAAACACAAACCAAATAAGGAATTAATTGAACAAGGTATTGGAAATAGTATCGCTTCTATTTTTGGAGGAATTCCTGGTGCTGGAGCCACTATTAGAACAGTGGTAAATATTAAAGCCGGAGGAAAAACGAAGCTTTCAGGAATGATTGCAGGATTGATGCTGTTGGTTATTATGTTAGGTTTTGGCCCTATTGCTTCAAGAATTCCTGCTGCTGTATTGGCTGGTATTTTAGTAACTGTGGGTATTGGTGTAATGGACTATAAAGGACTACGTGCCATTCCCGCACTACCAAGAGACATGAAAATTGGACCTTTTAAATTAAGTTCTGAAGTCTTAATTATGTTGGTCGTTTTAATTCTATCTACATTTTGGGATTTAATCTATGCTGTAGGGATTGGTTTGATCATTGGTTCGTTAATGTTTATGAAAAAAATTGGAGATCTAACTGCACAACGATCTGATATAAAATCGTTAGAAGAAGAACCTTGGGCTGATGAAATTGGGTTAACTAAAGGTTTACGAAAAGAAGTTTTTATCAAACATATTAAAGGCCCGTTGTTTTTTGGATCAACAAGCAATTTCCAGCAATTAATTAAACAAATACCTAGAACAGCATCCACGATTGTTATCCGGATGGATCGAATGCAATATATTGATCAGTCAGGGTTATATGCTTTGGAAGATGTTCTTGTTGACTTGAAAAAAGATGGTAAAAATGTTTTAGTTGTTGATCTTCAAAAACAACCTAAATATATGATGGAGCGTATCGACATTATTCCAGACCTTATTTCTAAAGAATGCATGTTTGATGATTTTAAAACATGTTTACAGTGGATAAAAGATCACAAAGACTCTTAAAGAAATTATTTAGCCTTTGTCATTTTACCTTCCCAGGTTCTCCCTGCCATGGAAGATTTGTAGTAGACTCTATTTCCTTTTACTTTGGTAATTTTGATATGGAGTCTACTTCCAATTTTAAACGGAAAATTAGGCAAAGTAACACCTTCTATAACAAGATAATATTCACAATCTGAAACCCATTCTATACTGGATTTAATGTAGTACTTCTTATCTTGATGATATTCTACATGTTTATTCTCTTTAAAATAGACTAGCACCTTTTTTTTTGCCAATTTATACGTAAAAGAACCGTTCTTTAAAATTTCACATTGCTGAGCAGTACTCGGCAAGGAGAAAGAAAAAAACAAGACAATTAAAAAAGGATAAATAGATTTCATATAGCCATTAAGTACTGCAAGTTAGGGCTTTTCATGCAGAGTTACTGCATTATTTATTTCGATCTCTTTTTGCTCAATCTCCTTTATAATAGAAGGAAAAATAGCAGGAACAATACCCTTTACTGGTGCATACAAAATAGAGTTATCCAATGTTTCTTTTCCAACAAATAACAGGTTACTATTCAACCTTGCAAAAAACACAAAAATAACACTCAAAATTAGAACACTTTTAAGCAGTGCAAAAATGCCTCCTAGTATTTTATTAATTAATCCTAGAGCTGCAAAATCAGCCATTTTTGTCAGCATTTTTCCTAAGAAAGAAACTGCAACAACAATGGCAATAAAAGTAACTGCAAACGCAGTTAAAGCAATATAATTTTCATCCCAATCTACATATTCCTCTAAAACGTCTGACGCAAAGTATGAAAAGTAAATTGCCCCAAACACTCCTCCTACCAAAGCAATTAAGGATGCT
>JAESUF010000181.1 GCA_016763215.1 Flavobacteriaceae bacterium | reverse complement strand
TGTCTATAGGATTCATAGTTTGGTAAGCTTGTTGCTAGTTCTTTCTTTGTTAACACAAATGCGAACACACCTCTATCACCAACTACTTTAGTATACAATTGATTCTCTTTTGCATAAAACATAGCTCCGACAACCTTAGGCTCAAACCCTACACCAACAATAGATGGAGACTTTAATGCAACATCACTCATTTTTCGAACAGATACTTTATTTCCAGTAGCTATATCATTTAATGTTGCTCCTTTCATCTTCTCCTCAATTAATTTAGCTTTCTTCTCCTTAATTAATATAGGTCTTACTTTAGAAGACACTTTTGAAGCTGGTGAAATCCCTTCTTCTGTTTTATTAACTAAAGTAGCGACAACATAACCATTGTCAATATCAAATCTTCTGAAGTCACCTTTCTTAGTATCTTTTGAAAAAGACCATGAAACAATATCTCGTTGCAATCCAGGCAAACCAGGAACTCTATCATCAAGAACTTTTAAACCAATTGCAGGTTTAGTACCATAGTTTTTCTCTTTTGCAACTGTATAAAACTTATTTGTATTTCCGTCCATAATAGATAAAGCAAATGTTTCTGCTTCTTGAAAAACAGTGTCTTCAGTATCTTGAGATGCAACAATTTCTCTACCGAAAGTCACGATTTTAAAACTACTTTGTTTGTTTTTCTGTTCATCAATTCTGATGATATGAAATCCGAATTTTGACTTTACAACTCCAACCTTACCTTGTTTGTTGTCAAAGATAAATTCAGCAAAATCAACATCAAATCTAGAAGAGAATGCAAATTGATAAGGAACCCATCCTATATCTCCTCCTTTATCTTTACTACCATCTTTGTTAATTTCAGTTGCAATCTTCGCAAATTTCTTTTTATTATTTCGTACCAAACTATAGATACTGTCTGCAGAGAATTTCGCTTGCTCCTCAGTTTTAACTACTAGTCCATTTGCAGCTAAAGAACCTGTAAAAGGGATTAAAATATGACTAGATTTCACAGAATCAGGTCGCTGTACTATCTCTAAAATTTTAGAAACTTTAAAGAATCCCGCTTCCTCATAAGGTCCAAAAGTATCATTTTCTTTTGCGCTTAAAATACTTTCTGAAATAACCTTTGGTAATTTGTTTTTCATTACAAAGCTTTCAGCAAACGGAATGTCAGATTTATTCTCATTAAAGAATTCTTTATAGTCTGTTACATTCTTAAGTCCTAGAACTGTTCTTTCACCTTTAGTTACTTTATTGAACTCTTTTCTATCTTCTAATAACGTAGCAACTTCACTCTTAATATCCTCCTTATCCTTGGTAGTAGCTTTCACTTCAAATTTCACAAAAGAAATATCCCTAGAAGCATCTACTTGAAATTCTTTAGAATTACGGTTCATATATCCTTCAATATCCTTTTGTGTAACAGTGACTAAACTATCTGCTATACTTAAGTATGGTATGTACACAAAATCTGCACTTAACAATGAATTATCTTCGTTATACTTACTTTCTCCTTCTCTTAAAGATGCTCCAATACCTGCATTCACCAAGTTTGTATACGTATCTCTTTTTAAGTCGGCTCCAATCTGATCCATATACCCTTTCCATCCATTCCACAATGATTGATCTTCACTTACTTGAGCGTCTTTCAAAAACTGTTTGAATTTATTTGGATCGAACAACCCTGCTTCATTCAAAAATTGAGGAATACTAGCTACAGAAGGCAAACTAATTACTTTATTAAAAACATCTGTCTCTCCGATAGTAATTCCTGCTTTTTCTAACTGCTGAGTATAAATCTTTTCTCTTAAGATATTATTCCAAACTATATTTCCAGCTTGCATTTCGGTAGCAGTGTTTCTAGAACGTGCTTTGTACGACTCTACAGCCTCTGCAAACTCTTTTCTTGAAATGGCCTCTCCATCTACTTCTCCTACTTCATTAACTTTCGCTGAGTCAAAGAAATCGCCTAGTGTTGATGGATCTAATACGAAAGCAAATAATGCTAAACCAATAACGGCTATTAGGGCCAATGAACGATCTCTTATTTTAGATAAAATTGCCATAAATCAATTATTTAATTTTGAATGGGCGAAGATACAATTTGCCAGCTAAATAAACAACCAAGGACACTAGTATTTAATGAATTTTTACAAGAAAAAATAGTCACTAAAACTCATTCATTATCTTCCTTATCCAAAACCTTAAGATATATTTCATCTATTTTGGAAGAACTCACTTTGAGTATTTTTATTTTATAATTAAGGATCTGTAATTCTTCATTCTGAACGGGGATATTTTCTGTCGTATTTATAATAAACCCACCTAAAGTTTCATAAGCTTCTTCTTTAGGGAAATCAAGTTCATATTCTTCATTTAAGTAATCAATTTCTAATCGAGCTGAAAACTTAAACTCTATATTACTAATTCTTTCTTCGAGAAATTCTTGAGTATCATGCTCGTCTTCAATTTCTCCAAACAATTCTTCTACAACATCTTCAACAGTAATAATTCCAGAAGTTCCCCCATATTCATCAACTACAACTGCAATACTTTTACGTTTCTTCATTAAATTATTAAGTACATCATTAATCATCATGGACTCAGGGACAATTTCTACTGGCAATAAGATGGATTTTATTGTCTTAGGGTTTTTAAATAATTCAAAAGCATTTACATACCCGATGATATCATCTAATGAGTTTTTGTATACTAAAACCTTTGAATACCCTGAATTGATAAATGATTCTTTTAGTCTTGTTATGCTTTCATGAATCTCGATAGCAATAATCTCGGTTCTTGGCACCATGATTTCTCTTGCTTTCGCTTTTTGAAATTCCAACGCATTTTGAAAAATCTGTATTTCAGAATCTAGTTTTTTATCATTATTATTTCCCGTTTCTAATTGCTCTGAAATATAGTTCCCTAATTCTTCCTTACTAAATTCTGTTTGTTCTTGATCTGCATTTGTTCTAAAAAATATTTTTAATAAAAAATTAGAAATTCCATTAATAACAAATGAAAACAAGTACAAAAGTAAATAGAAAAAATAGGCAGGTATTACAAAAATCTTTAGTGTTTCATTGGCATAAATTCTAAAGATTGCTTTGGGTAAAAATTCGGCTGTAACTAAGATATCCACCGTAGATATTCCTGTTTGTAATAAAAGATTGTTAACTCCAAGGGCACTAACAATAAGCTCTCCCATAAAGTAACTGTATATTACTAGAGAGATATTGTTCCCTACTAACATTGTTGTGATAAACTTTGATGAGTTTTGTGTTAGTTTACCAAGGATATTTGGAATGAATCCTGAACGCTTTTTTTCTAACTCGATATGAAGTTTATTCGCCGAAACGAAAGCAATCTCCATTCCAGAAAAAAACGCCGATAAAATGATTGATACAAGAATAATGATGATTAAATCAATCTCCATTTACTGTTGATTTCTCTTCTCTACTTTCTTTCTGAAATTTCTTTTTAAGAAGAATATTAATGTTATAAAGATAGAAAAAGCAAACATAAATATTGCTTTTTGTTTATCTTCATTCAAATGTAAAAATCCTTCAACTAAAAAAATAGCCCCAACTACTAAGTATCCGTACTGTAAAAATTTCCAGAGTTTATTCATAATTCATTTTCGTTTGTAATAATTTCGCCAGTCACATTTTTTATAACTCTTTTGGTCAAATCTTCTTTAGATTCAAAACCAACCCCTCTTATTGTATCTGTGGATGTGGTAAACACAAAGCTCATCTCTGAGAAAAAGTATTTATTTTTCTGATCCCAAAACAACTGAGTTGTCTCTAACTTTGATTGTTGAGTATGATTTAACACCACCACATTTCCTTTTAACTCTGATATGGATGTTTTTCCATACGAAAGAGCATAGTCTCCTATAATTGTTGTTGAATCTTTCCCGCCGTTATCAAAGTTAATAATTTTCAACCCTTTAGGAAATTCATTATAGGGATGATTCTTTCTATTACTAAAATCATATATAAAGGAGTAATTAATTTAGATGTAATTCTTCCAGAATCTTTATAAACATGGTATGTATCTTTTGCAATAGCGATAGGAAGGTTCTTTTCTGCTAAAAAATCGCGTACTTCTTTAGAATCGTTTGTACAAGAAAAAAGCATTGTTGTCAGAAAAATGACAACAATGCTTTTTTTTATTATTTCTGAAAATTGATTCATTATTTGCCGCTAGATGCAACTTTTACTGATTCGTTTATCCAACATTTAAC
Organism: Flavobacteriaceae bacterium; assembly: GCA_016763215.1. The sequence continues at coordinate 577 of JAESUF010000181.1, read as the reverse complement.
TGTAAAAGAATCTCCTACACTAGCATTTGCAGTAAATATAACCTTTTTTGAAGGGAAATTCGCTTTGTAGTTTCTTAAGAACTTCTTCGCTACACTACTAATACTTGGGTCAATTCTTAACGCTTGCTTTGCTTTATTATAGGCTGCAACAAAAGTCATTCTCTTCTGAAACTCATCCTTACCACAACTATTTAAAGAAGATGCATATAAGCCAGCAATAAACAAATACGCTTTCCCAAAGTGAGGGTTAAGAGCAATTGCCTCTCTTGCCAATGTTCTTGCTTTAGATTTTTGACCTTTCTTCTTAGCTGCTTGTGCAAATTTCAATTTAAAGTTTGCCTTCTTTAAAGGGTCTGTTTCCAATTCAAATGATTTTAATCTCATTTGCTCAGCACCAGCCTTATCTCCATTTTTCTCTAATACAATCGCTACAAAAGTATAGGCTTCTGGTGAAGGAGAAGCATCTGCATACGCCCTTGCTAATTTCTCATACAAAGGGGCATCTGTACATCCTTTGTTAAACATTCTAGACACTGCTCTCTTTAACCAAACAGGATCTGTCTTATTAGCTTCAAAG
>JAESUF010000180.1 GCA_016763215.1 Flavobacteriaceae bacterium | reverse complement strand
TCATAAGTTTCTAGGGAAACAAAGTTTAAGTATTTGTCATTCCGCACTTGATGCGGAATCCAGTTAACAAAGAAAAATTAAATAGATTCTCGTTTTCAGGGGAATGACTATTAGCATCACTTCATAAGCTCAAGGAAGGTCAGCGTATAGTTAGGTAACAAATCAGGGTTGGTAATCTTAATAATATCTTTTAAAACTAAGTCGGGTCGAATAGGAGCCAATTCAAAATAAATAACCCCACCTGTTTTTCCAGTTTTTGTAGAAGGAGTGTAAATTCTATTCTTTTGAAGAGCAGTAAAGTCTGAATAATGTTTGTTAGAGCCTAGCATTTGTTCTTTGTTGGCGAAATACCCAGGAGCAATCCAATACTCAGCTTTCTGTCCCTTATCAAACACACTTTCAAAACTAAGAGATAAACTCCCTTTTCCTTTTGAATCTTTCCATAAGTAATCTGTGTTAGCATCCTTTAAATACTGTGCTACATAGCTTCCTCCTGCGGGTAAATTCCAAATACCTTTACTCATAATAGCGCCAGATAGGATGGTAGGCATTTTTTTTGAATTCATGGCAATCTTTTTAGCAGCTAAGTAATTGGATTCAATTACTCTAAAAATACTGTCAGCTTCTTTTTCTTTTTCAAACAACACACCAAAAAACTTAATCCATTCGGCTCGTCCTAAAGGAGTTTCTTCTAACCAGTCACCATTTAAAATAACGGGGATGTTGTTTTGCTCGATGAAATTATATGTTTTATTGGTTTTTGTCATTGCAAAACCAATCACGATATCTGGGTCTAATTCAAATAAGACTTCGGTATTTAATGCAGATTTCTTTCCCAGTTCTTTTACAAAACCACTATCAATTCGTCGTCTTGTTTTTTCAGAAGAGACATATCGTGTGCTTTGGAATCCGACTAACCTGTCTTCTACACCCAGCAATTCTAAAATAGGAATGTGTGTTGTAGAGGTAACGACTACTTTTTGAATAGGAGTTTGTATTTTCTCTATCCCTTTAACAGTTGTGTTAATATCATTAGAAATGATGTATTCAAAAACTTCTTCTGAATCGGGATACGGGTGTTTTATTGTGAGCTTTTTATATTTTTCAAAATACTGAATATCAAATCCTTTAGCATACCTTATTTGACTTTTTACTTTAAGTTTTGAAATTTCACTTTTTTTAGATTTTTCTGCATCACATGAAGTGAGAAAAATAAACGAAAAGCATAGAATAAGGGCAAAAAAAGAATTGATTTTCATGAGAATAGTTTGTACGAGACAAGATTACAAAAATGTTTTAAAATAGTCTTTGAGAAATAAAAAATATTATACATTTGCCTCGATATTTGGTTTTGCTATCAGAAGTATTTGATAGCGAATTAAAAGGGAATTCGGTGAGAAACCGAGACTGTTCCCGCAACTGTAAGTATATCCTGAAATGTCACACTGAGCGTGTCGAAGTGTAGCTTTAGGATCTCATCAAAAGATGAGTTGTTATGCTTCTAGCCACTGGTAAGGTATCAAATTAAGTTTGGTATAAGCTGGGAAGGCACATAACAGAATACAAGTCAGGAGACCTGCCACAATCACAAGTAGAAAAAACTTTCGGGATAAAGGTTTATGTACTATACTATATAAAGTCGTACAAAAATTTTCGCCTGATTTATTTAAAATTCTCGATTGCTCGAGGATGACAAACCAAGGAAGACTTTGAGATAAACCCTCAAAGAGTTCTTTTTAATTAAATCATTAAAAATGAAAAAACAATGTGTAATCATTGGTGCACTAGCATTTAGCTTATGTAGCACTCAACTCTTTTCTCAAGAAAAAAAGAAAACAGATGAAAAGAGAGAAGCTTTAGAAGAGGTTGTAATCTCAGCCACAAAATTTAAATTAAAAAAGGAAAACACAGGGAAGGTGATCTATAAGATCACACAAAAAGACATCCAGAGAAATGCAGGAAAGACTATTGTAGAACTGTTAAACAACATTCCAGGAGTAGAAATTAGAGGAACAAATTCTAACCAAGGAGAGCCAAGAAGCATCTCTATCCGAGGAGGTAGAAGCAGGCAAGTACTGGTATTAATTGACGGAGTGCCCGTTTCTGATCCAACTGGAATTCAACAGGCCTATGATTTAAGAATGTTGTCACCAAATCAAATCGAATCTATTGAAGTTTTAAAAGGGGCATCAAGTACCCTATATGGAACGGGAGCTGGGACTGGTGTTATTAACATTATCTTAAAGAAAGCATCTAAAAACGAGGTGTTTGGAACTTATGAAGTAAGTTTAGGAACCAATGCTACTGCACAAAATAGAGAAACAGGATTCAATGATAAAAATCAGAATATTGGAATCACGGGTACAGCAGGTAAATTTAATTACAATGCATATTTCAGTTTAAGCGGAATTGATGGAATCTCTTCTGCTAAAAGTCAGACTGCAACAGCATTTGAAGATGATAGCTATAACAGCCGTAACGGGTTCTTAAAATTCGGATATGCAATAAGCGAACGATTTACTGTTGATGCATTTTTGAATTATGACGATTTTGATTATACCTACGATGGTGGAGCTTTTAGAGATTCTGACATCAATTTAGGGACTCAAAGACAGGTTCGTTTCGGAATTAGACCTCAATTCAAATACAACAAAGGCGAATTGTTTATCAATGCTTCAATCAATGAGTTGGATAGAAGTTTGGATAGCTTTAACTCTTTCTCTGGGGGTGTAAATACGTTTGTCTATGATGGAAAGAGTATCAATGTAGATTTGGTAAATAAGTACGAGTTTACAAGTAGTTTTCAATTGATTACTGGAGTTAACTATCAAAAACATGAGAACGAAACGACTTCCGATTTTGGGAATATCGATTCCGATTTAGCGAACTTTAATACCGTAGATCCATATCTTTCTATGGTGTATATTACAGATTTTGGGTTGAGTATTAATGCTGGAAGTAGATTGAATATTCATAGTAACTACGGAAACCACTTCGTATACGATGCCTATGTTGCCTATGGAGTTGTAAAATCTGAAGCTACGAATGTAAAATTAATTTCGTCGTATAGCTCTGCATTTATTGCGCCTAGTTTGTATCAATTATTCTCTGCTTTTGGAAATGTAGATTTAGACCCAGAAACCAACACCACTTTTGAAGCTGGTTTTGAAAGTTGGATTGGAGATAAATTGCAAGTAAATGCGGTGTACTTCAACAGAACAGAAGATAGTAAAATCATTTTTCAAAACTTGAATGTAGCGCCTTGGGGCGTGTATGCAAATGCAACTAATGAAATTAAAGTAAGCGGAATTGAAGCGGATGTTACCTATACATTCTCAGACAATTTAAAAGCAAATATTGGATATGCTTTAACAGATAAAGACAGCGATACAGATTACATTCCTAAGAACAAATTAACAGCGAGTCTAGAAGCAAACCTGTTTAAGAATGCTTCTGTCTCTGCAGTGTATAGAAATGTAGGAGAGCGTTCACTTTTTGATACTCATGGAAGTTTTGGACCAGCGGGGCAAGACGTGATTTTATCTAGTTATAGTTTATTAGATATCAATGCTAGTTATAAAGTATTGGATGGGACAGTGACATTTTTTGGTTCTGTAACCAACCTTTTCAATGAAGAATACGAAGAAACTATCGGGTTTAACACCCGAGGAAGAAATGTAAAATTGGGACTACGTCTTCAATTTTAAAACTCCCCCAAGAGTTCTGCACTTTGTGCAAAAAAGAAAAGCGCTGTTACCTATTGTAACAGCGCTTTTTGATTTTCTTATTTGTGTGAAGCAATGCGAACAAGCAATCTTAAAAATAGATTCTTTCGTTTTACTTGGATTGAAACAGGTATTATATAATTCTCTTCACATGTTTTTTCAAAAAGGCAACAGCCGTGTCTGTTGGTGGTGCTTTCTTAGCATAGCCTATCAAAATATTTTCTCGTAATTCATTCGCAGAACTAGAAGTGCTCGCTGTTTTCTTTAAATTATTAATTACTGCCGATTTAGAAGCGATGATTACATTCCAACACTCATCTGCAATGTATAATTGCTGCACCATATTGTGATCAAACTCTTGTTCTATACTGGCCAAAAGTAATTGTAGATACTGATCTGTTTCAGTACCCACTGGCTTTACACGGATCAACATTTTCACAGGGTTGATACGTTCACAAAATAGCAGCATACGTTCGTAAGCTTGTAATCGTACAGGTAAAG
>JAESUF010000179.1 GCA_016763215.1 Flavobacteriaceae bacterium | reverse complement strand
CAACATAATTTAGAGCTTCCTAAAAGTTATTTCTGGAAAGAGCTACTTAGAGATCGTGAAGGGCTCACCATAGGTCGATTGGATTCAAGATACAAAGGCTTAGATAAAACGGTTGCTGGTGAAAGTCCAGATTATAACTCGGAAATCACTTCATGGTTACATTCTTTTACACCCGCAATTAATTACTACATTAGAGAACATTTAAACTTCAAAACTGATGTTAAATACAATGTTTTTGGCTCTGTAGGCCCTTGGGATAATAGAAAAAATGAGGTTCGAGAAGGAATGCGACAAGCGATGGCGCAAAACCCTTATTTAAAAGTATTAATTCAATCTGGCTACTATGATGGTGCCACAACATATTTTAACGCTAAATACACCATGTGGCAAATTGACCCAAGCGGAAGAATGAAAGATCGATTTTTCTTTAAAGGATACAGAAGTGGTCATATGATGTATTTAAGAAATGAGGATTTGAAAAAAGCGAATGATGATTTACGAGAGTTCATCAAAAAAAGTTCGACCAACGGAAAAGCTGCTAAATATTAACGACTCATTATCATATGCAATTTAAGCATCCAGAGATTTTTTACTTTTTATTTGTACTTCTTATTCCTATTTTAGTACATCTTTTTCAATTACAAAAATTTAAAAAAATAGCATTTACAAATGTGGCTTTTTTAAAGAAAATAAGTTTAGAAACTCGTAAGAGTTCGCGTTTAAAAAAATGGTTAATTTTAAGCATAAGATTACTTGGACTTTTAGCGTTAATTTTCGTTTTCTCTCAACCTTATATCAGTACAAAAAAAGCAAGTGACAAAAATCATAATTTCATCTATTTAGACAACTCATTAAGCTTAAATACGAATGGTCAAAATGGAAATCAATTACGATTAGCAGCACAAGAAATTATCATGAACTCTTCTGCTGCTGATGAGTATTCTTTGATTACAAATGATGAAATTTACACAAACATTACAAAGAATGAACTCGATGAATTGCTCAAAAAAATAGCTTTTAGTTCAAAAAAAAATAGTATTCAGCAAAAAATACTAGAAATTGAAAGTCAAAAAAACAAAAAAAGTAACACTTTATATAAGAACATACTAATTTCTGATTTTCAATATTTTAACAAAAACAAAAACAAAAAGTTTACAAATGTAAATAGTCCGTATTTACTAACAAAAACTAGTCTAGGTGAAAAAAGTAACGTTTCAATAGATAGCGTCTTCATTAACAACAACACTGCTGAAAATATTTTAGTATCTGTCACAATCAACAATCAAGGAGCTGCAAAGAAAAACATTCCTATTGCATTGTATAACGATTCTCAGCTTGTTAATAAACGCTCCTTCTCTATTGAAAAAGATACAATAAAAAAGATTGTATTCTCAATTCCTAAAACTACCACTTTTAAAGGAAAAATACAAATAACCTTTAACGATGTTTTCTTATTTGACAACACATTTTATTTCAATGTTAGTCGTCGTAAAAAAATCGACATTCTATCCATTGGAAAAGCATCAAAATCATTATCTAAAATTTACACTTCAGACGAGTTTAATTTTACAAACTCTCCTATTCAAAATGTAAATTACAATGTAATTCCAAATCAACATTTAATTATTTTAAATCAAGTAGAAGAGATTCCTGTAGTGCTTCAAAATAGCATGTTCCAATTTATAAAAAACGGAGGTCATCTATTGGTAATTCCAGATACGAAAATTAAAATTCAATCTTACAATGCCTTTTTTAGTAAAATAGCTACTGGATCAATTAGTAGCGTCCGCAAAGATTCGTTGAAAATCACCCAAATCCATTACCAACACCCCATATTTGCAGGTGTATTCTCCAAACAAGTTACCAATTTTCAATACCCTACCGTATCAGTTCGTTATTTAAATAGCTTTAAAGGCAGCCCAATTATATCGTACGAGAACAAAAAAGCTTTTCTCTTAGAAGTCAACAGCCCTACTAGTAAGATCTATTGGTTCTCTAGCCCTATCGACCTCAAATCAACAAATTTTAGCAATTCTCCTTTAATTGTCCCGACACTATATAATATTGGACAACAAAGCTTACAACTTTCAAAACCCTACTATACAATACAAGAAGAAAACACAATAGAAGTCAATAAAAAAATAAGAAAAGATGAAATTTTAACGATTTCTAACGCCTCTGAATCATTCATTCCATTGCAGCAATCATCTTCTAGTAAAGTAAGACTCACCACAAACGATCAACCTAAGACTGATGGTTTTTACACAATTTCACTAGCTAGAGACACTATAGAGACCGTTGCCTACAACTATTCCAACCAAGAAAGTCTATTGTCTTTTTATGATTTAAATGAACTCAAAAAAGAGAATTCTCAATTTGAAATTTACGCCTCAATTGAGGCGCTTTTTAAAGGGGTTAATGAAAAAAATGAAGTTCAATGGCTCTGGAAGTTGTTTTTGGCGATTGCAATTGTATCTTTGCTGCTGGAAATTTTTATCTTAAAATTCTTCAAGACATGACCACGCTTTTAAAATCGGCTACGATTATAGATGCTTCAAGCCCTCACCACAAGCAAGCTAAAGATATTTTAATCGTTAATGGAAAGATCTCCAAAATTGCCAATTTTATAAAGTCAGAATCTAAATATAAAATCGTTCAATTAGACAACCTTCATGTATCATGCGGATGGTTTGACACAAGTGTTTCTTTTGGAGAACCTGGTTACGAAGAACGAGGAACCATCAAAAAAGGATTAGACGTAGCAGCAAAAAGTGGGTTTACCACTGTAGCCATAAACGCAAATACAAACCCTGTAATTGACTCTAAATCCTTAGTAGAATTTTTAATACACAAAGCAAACAATTCAGCCACTAAACTTCTACCTATCGGAGCCTTAACCAAAGAGAGCAAAGGGGTTGATCTAGCAGAATTATATGACATGCAACAATCTGGGGCTGTCGCTTTTGGTGACTACAGCAAGGCAATAGGTAACGACAACTTAATGAAAATTTCTTTGCTATACGCTCAAAATTTTGATGGATTGGTTCTAAGTTTTCCTAAAAACAATTCAATTGCTGGAGAAGGAATTGTAAACGAAGGAATCAATAGCACACGGTTAGGATTAAAAGGCGCTCCAGCCATGGCAGAACATATTCAAATAGCCAGAGATCTTTTCTTATTAGAATACACTGGAGGGAAACTACATATCCCAACGATATCTACAATAAAATCGGTTCAACTAATAAAAGAAGCAAAAAAGAAAGGGCTAAATATTAGCTGTAGTGTTTCTGCCCATCATTTAGTTTTAACAGATGATGAACTGGAAGGATTCGATAGTAAAGCGAAAGTGACTCCTCCATTACGAACAAAACAAGACACAAAAGCACTCATTAAAGGATTAAAAGAAGGGACAATAGACATGATTACTTCAGATCATAATCCGATAGACATTGAGAACAAATAATTAGAATTCAGCATCGCCAAAGACGGAACAATAGGTTTAGAGAGTTTATTTGGAGCTGTAAATACTGTTTTAGATTTAGAAACGACAATTCTAGCCTTAACGAGTAATCCTGCAAGTGTTTTCGGTCAAGAATCAAATTCGATTGTAAAAGACAACACAGCGAACCTAACACTATTCAACCCTGAAGGAACCTATACATTTACGCATGAAAACATTCTTTCTACTTCAAAAAATTCTTCGTTCTTAGAAAAAGAATTGAAAGGCAAGGCATACGGAGTGTATGCAAACAAACAGTTAGTTCTTAAATAAACTATGAGCGATTCATTGCATTATGTTGTTAGGCAACCTATAAAAACAAGTGAAAACCCACCTTTACTAATTTTACTCCATGGTTATGGGAGTAATGAGTTGGATTTATTTTCTTTTGCTGAAGAATTACCTGAAGAATTACTTATCATTAGCATAAGAGCTCCTTACGAAATGGGACATGGCGGTTATGCTTGGTATGCTATTACCTTAGACGCTGTAAACAACAAACATTCAGATTTAAACCAAGCTAAAGAATCCATGCATGCAATTGCTAGTTTGATTGATGAATTGAAAACCAATTACAATACCAATCCAAAGAATACATTTCTATTAGGGTTTAGTCAAGGAGCAATTTTAAGTTATGCTTTAAGTTTTAATTTCCCAAACAAAGTACAGCATGTTATTGCTTTGAGTGGGCACTTAAATGAAGAATTACTTCCTAAAAACATCGAAAATAAATTTGAAACAGATTTCTATATTTCTCATGGCTCTGTAGATCAAGTGATTCCTGTAGAAATGGCCAGAAAATCGAGTCCTTTCTTAACCACCATTGGACTGAAAAACACATATTCTGAATACCCTGTTGGACATGGTGTTGCTCCTCAAAATTTCTTTAGTTTTAAGAAGTGGATTGAGGAAGGCTTGTAAAGCATTGTTTCTTTAAAAACCTTCTGTAAATTCAATCGATCACAAAGTTGAAATAGTGATCGTAATTTATGAGTGCTCTTTTTTAATTAGTTAAAAGAAATAAGCCTCTTTTAACAAAAGAGAAAAACCAATTGGACTCTCTTGTTTACATCAAAAAAAGATTGACATAATTCAATAAAATAAGTACTACTCGTAATAATTCACTTATTTTTGAGTTTTACATTTATTCACAAAACTTAGTTTAGTCATGAAACAGATTTTTTTACTTTTCACCATTTTACTTTTCGCTGCAAACACAAATGCTCAATCATCTTCTAAAGTTAATGT
>JAESUF010000178.1 GCA_016763215.1 Flavobacteriaceae bacterium | reverse complement strand
ATTCTGCAATGTTAACAAAACTACCTAGTGGTTTGCTAGGTTTGGTGTTAGCCTCATTGGCTGCCGCGTATATGAGTACCATAAGTACACATTTAAACTGGGGAGCATCTTATGTTGTAAACGATTTTTATAAGCAACAAATAAAACCTGAAGCTTCTGAAAAAGAATTGGTAAATGTTGGTCGAGTTAGTACTGTAATTTTAATGGTTATTAGTGCGTTAATTGCTCTGGCGTTAACAAATGCTTTACAGCTGTTCGATTTTATTTTGATGTTTGGAGCAGGAACAGGGTTAATTTTTATACTCCGTTGGTTTTGGTGGCGAATTAATGCGTGGACTGAAATTTCTGCGATGTTGGCTTCTGGAATTATTTCTATTCTTCTGAAATTTACGTCTTTAGGTGAATTTCTTTTTAGTGATGACGGAGTATTTCCGGGGTACTTGAAATTTCCTTTTGTGGTTTTGTTGACTACAATTATATGGTTGATAGTAACCTTTTTAACACCCCCAGAGGCCAATAAAGTGCTTTTTCGATTTTATAGAAAGACACAGCCTGGTGGTCCAGGGTGGAAGAAGATATTGAATAGAGCCAAAGTAGAAAATACAGAGATTATTAAAAGTACTCAAAAGTGGAGTGTTCCTAATGGTATTTTGGCAATGTTAATTGGTTGTGTGCTTATTTATTCGTGCATGTTTGCTATTGGCTATTATTTATATGGCGAATATAACAAAGCGATGATACTCACTGGTGTAATTCTTGTTTTTGGATTTTTATTAATAAAAATCTGGAAAAAAATTAAAGGAACAGTTCTATAAATATTAAAAAAAGAAACACAATTTAAACAAGGAATAAAGATCTGTGAATTTTTATAATACGTTCTACGTTATGGAATTTATTTTTCTTTAATTATTGTAAATTTACCTTTCTTCAAATAAATCAAAAATGAAAAAACTATTTACTGCAGTACTTTTTTTAAGTTTTGCAACTCAATTATCAGCTCAATTTTTTAAGGATGCTAAAAATATTCAGAAGCAAGAGGGGTTCTTTACATTCTATTATGATGAAAGTAAAGACAAAATCTTTTTAGAAGTCGACAGAATTGGTGAAGAATTTTTATATGTGCATTCACTTTCTGAAGGAGTAGGATCGAATGACATCGGTTTAGATAGAGGTCAACTAGGAGGGGAGCGCGTTGTGAAATTTCAAAAGGCTGGAAATAAGTTATTATTAATACAGCCCAATTTAAGTTACCGAGCAATTACTGACAATATTGAAGAAAAGAAATCGGTAAAAGAAGCCTTTGCTAAATCGGTTTTACATGGTTTTGTTATTAAAGAAAAGAAAGATGGAAAATACTTGGTAGATGCAACTTCCTTTTTTATGAGAGATGCACATGGTGTAAAGAATCGTTTGGCTGGAGGCGGAAATGGAAGCTATAGCTTAGATAAGAGTAAGAGTGCTTTTCATTTAGAACGAACAAAAGCTTTTCCTAAAAATGTAGAGTTTGATGTGATGCTTACTTTTAAAGGAAAACCAAAAGGATTTAATATCAGAAGTGTCACACCTACATCTTCATTAGTAACAGTTCATCAGCATCATTCGTTTGTTGAATTACCAGACAACAAATACAAGTCTAGAGTATTCGATCCTCGTTCGGGGTCGTTCTCCATGTCCTACTTAGACTATGCAACACCAGTAAATCAATCTATAAAAAAACGATTTATTTATCGTCATCGATTGGAAAAGAAAAATCCAAATGCAGCGATAAGTGAAGCAAAAGAACCTATAATTTATTATCTAGATAGAGGAACTCCAGAACCTGTTCGTTCTGCGTTATTGGATGGTGCTAGATGGTGGGACCAAGCTTTTGAAGCAATTGGATTCAAAGATGCTTTTCAGGTAAAAATGTTGCCAGCAGGTGTTGATCCTTTAGATGTACGATACAATGTAATTCAATGGGTGCATCGTTCTACTAGAGGTTGGAGTTATGGTGGTTCTGTTTCAGACCCTAGAACTGGGGAGATTATTAAAGGACATGTAAGTTTAGGTTCATTACGAATTCGTCAAGATTTTTTAATTGCCCAGGCCTTACAAGCTCCTTACGCTAATAATGATACAGATGATGATTTTGCATTGCAAATGGCATTAGCAAGAATTAGACAATTAGCAGCTCATGAAGTTGGACATACGATAGGGTTAGCACATAATTTCGCTGCCAGCACAAAAGGGAGGGCTTCCGTGATGGATTATCCACACCCTGTGTTATCCATGCTCAATGGTAGAGTAGATTTTTCGAACGCTTATGATACTAAGATTGGTGACTGGGATAAAGTTGCAGTTGCGTATTCATATTCAGAGTTTCAACAAAATGAACCAACTCAGCTATTAAAATTATTGGATGATGCATTTAAAAATGGTGCGCGGTTTATTTCTGATCAAGATGCTAGACCACAAGGGAGTGCACATGCCTATGCTCATTTGCGGGATAATGGAGCCAATGTAGCATCAGAATTAGAAAACCTATTAGCGATTAGAAAACAAGCAATCGCAAAATTTTCAATAGATAATATTAAAAGCAATCAACCTTATTCAGTTTTAGAAGATGTATTTGTTCCTTTATATTTCTTTCATCGATATCAGACAGAAGCTGTAACGAAAGTAATTGGAGGATTGGATTACACCTATGCGGTAAAAGGCAGTGGTAATACTATTGTGAAAAGAATTGATGGTAGAACAGAACGAAAAGCCTTAAATGCTGTATTAAAAACACTATCGGTTGAAGAGATCGCAATTCCTAAAAATTTACTAGCTATTTTTCCACCTAGGGCTCTGGGGTATGGTAGAAGTAGAGAGTCTTTTAAAAGTAAAACGGGTGTTGCTTTTGATCCATTTGGAGCTGTTGAAACGGCATCTAATATGACTTTAAAGTTATTATTACACCCACAGAGAGTTACTAGGCTTGTACAACACAAAAGCTTAGATAAAAACCAATTAGGATTGGTAGAGGTTTTAGATGAACTTATTACTGAAACAATGAAACACACTCACAAAGATTCTTATTATCAAGAGTTACAAAATGTAGTGAATGTTCAAGTTTTAAATCAATTATTCTATTTATCATCAAATCAGAATATGTATAAGCAAGTCAATGCAATTGTAAATGCTAAGATTGATGAGGTTTATGATGTGTTTAAGAAATCAAAAGCGAAAGGAGTTCAACAATTTTACAATAAAGAAATGATGAAGATGATTGTTGACTTCAAAAAGAGTCCAACGAAATTTAAAAAACAGAATACTCCAAAAATTCCTGATGGTTCACCTATCGGAAATGAGTAATAAAATTAAAGATTAGTACGATGTGAAATCTACAGGTCGTTAGACTCTTATGTTGTGTTCTAGCGTCGTATTTTCACATGAAATCCTTGAATAAATATGGAAGTTAATTTAATAAGTGATACAGTTACTAAACCAACAAAAGAAATGTTGGATGTAATGATGAACGCTAAAGTTGGTGATGACGTTTTTAAAAGCGATCCCACTGTTAATTTATTACAAGAAAGAGCTGCTGATATGTTTGGAATGGAAGCTGCCTTGTTTTTTCCATCCGGAACAATGGCAAATCAAGCGGCCATAAAATTACATACCCAGCCAGGAGACAAGCTTTTTTGCGATAAATGGGCTCATGTCTATAATT
>JAESUF010000177.1 GCA_016763215.1 Flavobacteriaceae bacterium | reverse complement strand
CATTTCTTTCCAATCTGTTTTTGATTGCTCTTGTATCAGTTTAAATAATGGTGGTATTGGAAACATATTGTCTTTTATCACATGAACATCATCTACAAAATGTAAAATTTTAGTTTGTGCTCCTCCAGAACAATGCACCATTCCATGTACTGACTCTGAAGTATATTTTGATAAAATTTCTTTAATAATTGGCGCGTAAGTTCTTGTTGGTGACAATACTAATTTCCCAGCATCAATTGGGGAATTTTCAACAGCATCTGTCAACTTAACATTTCCAGAATACACTAAATCTTCAGGAACAGAAGCATCAAAGCTTTCAGGAAATTTTTTAGCAAGATATTTATCAAAAACATCGTGTCTTGCAGAAGTTAATCCATTACTTCCCATTCCACCATTGTAGCCTTTTTCATAAGTAGCCTGACCAAAAGATTCCAATCCAACAATTACATCTCCAGGTTTGATATTAGCATTATCAATAACATCAGAACGTTTCATTCTAGCAGTCACTGTAGAGTCTACAATAATGGTTCTCACCAAATCACCAACATCTGCTGTTTCACCTCCTGTAGAATGGATTGTGACACCAAAACCTTTTAAATCTTGAATCAACTCTTCAGTTCCATTAATAATGGCAGAAATCACTTCTCCAGGAATCAAATTTTTATTTCTACCAATAGTAGAAGACAACATAATATTATCGAAAGCACCCACACATAATAAATCATCAATATTCATAATCAATGCATCTTGTGCAATTCCCTTCCATACAGAAACATCACCCGTTTCTTTCCAATACATATAGGCAAGTGAGGATTTGGTTCCTGCGCCGTCTGCATGCATAATTAAACAATATGCATCATCATTGGTTAGGTAATCAGGAACGATTTTACAAAATGCTTTTGGAAACAAACCTTTATCGATGTTTTTAATAGCATTGTGTACATCTTCTTTAGAGGCAGAGACACCCCTTTGAGCATATCTTTTGGAAACTTCTTGACTCATGTTGTTGTGTAATTCATTTTTGTTACGGCGAAATTACTTTAAAAACAGCAATATTTAAAGTAATTCCTGTTTTTTACTTCTTCTTTCATACAAAACAGTATCTCTCCAGATTCCATCTAGCTGAGCAATTTTTTCTCTCCTACCTATCCGCACAAAACCATTTTTCAGATGCAACTGTACACTGCCTATATTTTCCGGAAACAAACTAGAATACAAAGTCCAAATACCATTTTTCTCTGAAGAAGAAATTAGCAGTTCCAGCAAACTATTTCCAATCTTTTTTCCAATAGAGTTTAAAGATACATAAACGCTCACCTCAGCTACTCCTCGATACTCAAAACGATTAGAAACTGGCGCAATAGCACACCAAGCTATCACAAGGTTCTTCTCAATTGCTACAAATCTAGAATGCAAATAATGCGATTCATTCCAATCTTTCCATGAAGGAACGTCAACTCTAAATGTCGCATTCTTTGTCTCAATTCCTTCTTTATAAATCTGAGCTACTTCTTCCCAATGTCTTTCTGTTAATTTTTCTATTTCCATTTTAGTACATCTTCAAAATCACAAAGTATCTCCTAATTATCAGATCTAGAGGTCATTTTGAGCAGAGTCGAAAAATAATTCCTCACTATTTTATTAATACTCTTAATTTAACGAGTAAATAAAAGCTCTCTATATTTTGTTAGCGGCCATAAATTATCATCTACCAATAATTCTAGCTTATCTACATGGTACCGAATCTCATCAAAATACGGTTTTACTTTTTCGCAATATGCATCAGCATTTTTTTGACCTTTTAACACATTCGCATTTTTGCGTTCAAGAATCATTTCTTCAATCTTAGGATTTATCTCAGCAATATGTCGTGATATTTTTTTAATAAGGTCTATTTGCTCGTGTGCATATTTTTCAAAATCACTTGCGAAGATTTCTTTCAATCCTTTTACATTTTCAATCAGTGTATTTTGATATTGAATGGCTGTTGGAATCACATGATTTCTGGAAATATCTGCTAATATTCTACTCTCAATTTGAATGCGTTTGGAATATTCTTCTAACTCAATTTCATGTCGCGCTTCAACTTCCACCCTATTCATTACCTCCATTTCTTCATAAAGAGCAATTGTCTTTGTCGCAATCTTAGCTTTTAAGGCTTCAGGAGTTGTTTTATTGTTACTCAATCCACGTTTCTTAGCTTCTTTCTCCCATTCAACACCATAACCATCTCCTTCGAAACGAATCTTTTTTGATGCTTTTATATATTCTCTGAGCACATTAAAAATGGCTTCATCTTTTTTTAAATCTTTTTGGGCTATTAATACATCGACTTCTTGTTTAAACTCTACCAATTGTTTTGCAACTATTGAGTTTAAAACTGTCATTGGATTAGCACAATTTGCTGTAGATCCTACAGCTCTAAATTCAAATTTGTTCCCTGTAAAAGCAAATGGTGAAGTTCTATTTCTATCAGTATTATCTAACAAAATTTCCGGAATCTTACCGACAATGTTTAGTTTTAAATCTGTTTTTTCTTGAGGTGACAACTTTCCTTTTGTTCCGTTTTCTAATTCATCTAAGACCAATGATAATTGTGACCCTATAAATACAGAAATAATTGCAGGTGGTGCTTCGTTAGCTCCTAAACGATGGTCATTACTTGCACTTGCAATTGAAGCACGTATCAACTCTTCATAATCATGCACTGCTTTTATTGTATTTACAAAAAAGGTTAAGAATTGCAAGTTTTTCATAGGAGTCTTTCCTGGACTTAATAAATTTACTCCTGTATTTGTAGACAGGCTCCAGTTATTATGTTTTCCAGAACCATTGATTCCTGCAAAAGGCTTTTCATGAAACAGTACTTTAAATTGATGTCGTTGTGATACTTTCTCCATCACGTCCATCAATAAAGAGTTATGGTCAACAGCTAAATTAGCTTCTTCAAAAATAGGTGCTAATTCAAATTGATTTGGTGCCACTTCATTATGCCTTGTTTTCACAGGAATTCCCAGTAACATACATTCTTGTTCTAAATCTCGCATAAAACTCATTACTCTTGCAGGGATTGAACCAAAATAATGATCATCTAACTGCTGGCCTTTCGCTGAAGAATGCCCCAATAAAGTTCTACCTGTCATCATTAAATCAGGACGAGCAGCAGCCAAAGCAGAATCAATCAAAAAATATTCTTGTTCCCAACCTAAAGTTGCATTTACTTTATTTACATTTCTATCAAAATATTTACACACTGCTGTTGCTGAATTATCAACAGCTTGTAATGCTCTTAACAAAGGAGCTTTGTTATCTAATGCTTCTCCTGTATAGGAAACAAAAACTGTAGGAATACATAAAGTAGTGCCATATATAAATGCTGGTGATGTTGGATCCCAAGCTGTATAACCACGTGCTTCAAACGTATTTCTGATTCCTCCATTTGGAAAACTAGATGCATCTGGTTCTTGTTGAACTAGTTGCTCACCATCAAAACGCTCCATGGCTCCACCTCCGTCAAT
>JAESUF010000176.1 GCA_016763215.1 Flavobacteriaceae bacterium | reverse complement strand
AATAGACGACAAGTTAAGAACAACAACTATCATCATAAGAACATAGAATACTTCCTGAAAAATTCCTGGACTAAAAAAACTTTCAACTAAAAAAACCAGGGATACTATAAGTCCATTATAATCAACCGCTAATCCGGTATATGTCTTCCCACCAGTAAGTCCATATATATTAAAATAGCTTAAACGAATAGCACAAGCTCCTATAATGGCAAATGCCCCAGGCAAATACCAAGGATTGTAATTAGCATAGCTTAATAAAATAATGGCTGGTAAAACTCCAAAGCTAACAATATCTACCAATGAGTCTAATTGACCTCCAAAAGCTCTGTGATTATCAGTTCGATTTTTCATTTTACTAGCAATTAAACCATCTAGCCAATCAAATACAACAGCCCAAGCACCACCAATAACGGCAAAATAAATTTCACCTTGTATTGCGAAATAAATACCTAACAAAGCACTAAGTAATCCAACCAAAGTGCAAATATTTGGTAAATCGACAATGAAGTCTGTCATACTTAATTGATTCGGAAGTTCATTTGTTTGTGAACTTTTGGAATCGATATTTACATTTTTATGCTGTTTTACCATTTAATTGTAGTGTTTTTTTAGTATTTACATGAGAAGAATCTTTATATGTAGTTTTTTGTAAAAACTCTAAAGGAAATAATTTTTCAGCTTCAGCTAAGTCGTTTATTGTATCTATTTCATACCATGCTTTTTCATCAAAAGAAACTGCTTCAAAGAATAGACTTTTATCTTCAACCATTTCAGAAAAAACAGCCTCATAATAACAGTTTATACTACCGTCTGAAATATATTGATCCAGTTTTTTGACAATTGCTCTCCATGATGAGAGCGAAAAGCTGTAAATATTAACTGTTTTATATCGAATATCGATATAGGGTTCTGTTGTTCCTGACTGAAAATGAGTGACTTGGTTTAGTTTATTAACCGTTACCGTAGTTCCATTAAGCCAAGGTTGCATTTTAGCAACAGCCATTCTATCTGGATACACCATTTCATTAAGCAATGAAGTCGTTAAAATTAAATCGCTTTCTAATAGTACAAAAGGCTCATTTATAATATTACGAGCCATCCAAAGTGAATAAATGTTGTTTGTAGTTCGGTATAGAGGACTATGAATATATTCGATGCTTAAGTCTTCTGATTGATCACCAAGAAAATCGATGATACATTCTTTTTTATAGCCCGTAACAATTACAAGTCGTTTAAATCCTTGCTTTTTTAAATTATTAACTAGCCTCTCAAGTATTGACTTTTCACTGACAATAGTTAAGCATTTCGGTGAATTTTTTGTTAATGGAAAAAGACGACTACCAGTCCCTGCTGCAAGTAATAATGCAGTTGAAATACGATTGCCATCATATTGGTTTTTTAAATTAATATTCATTCATTAATGATTTGGTGCCATAAAAAACGGACACGCTTGATTAAAAGGAATTAGATGTACTAATTATTAGCATTTTATAGAATGGATCGTTTACTGATAACCCTACTAATAAGTTTGAATTTTGTTAAGGTGATAATGGATTGCTAAAAAAGCGAGTCAACAAAAATGAGAGTATATGTATTGATATTAAAAAGACACATAACTAGTTTTGCGAAAGTAGTCAAATAATATTTAAGATTGACTAGCACTTGTTTAATACTTTACCTCAAAAACTATACCTAAAAAAACAGCGTTTAAAAATAAGTTTTTTAAGCTAATTTTGCGTAAGGGCTACTCTTTAACTTTGTAAACTATCTGCTTTAACGAAGAGTATTAATAAAATATGCAAAAAAGAGTAGTAGTTTTTTCTGTTGGCCTTGAGCTTCACCTCATGTAGTCAAAAAAAGCCAATACCATCCAAAGAGCCGATATTGTAGGGACAGAAATGAGAAAACTGCAAGGTGGGATGTATGGGTATTCAATAAAAAATACAGGTATCGGATATCATATTTCTCGAGAGAAAACCTAATCACTTAAATGTCTTTTCAAGACAAGAGTACGTTCCTAATGTTCATATTGTACCATCACATATAAAATTAGATGTAATTCATGAAAAAGGAATTGAATTAATTAAAAGTAGATAACATAAAAAAAATAAGAACAAAATATAAAAATTTGGATCTCTGTTCATCCAAAAATGTAGTACATTCAAACACGCTACGTTTTTTATACTAAACGTTGTATGTAAGCCGATGAAAAAAGTCCTAATAATATCATTACTTTTTCTTTATAACTGTCAGAAAGAAAGTAAAAAAGAAACCATTTCTGAAACTCAGATTGCTAAAAAAGAAATGATTGAAAGAAAAAACGAAGTTGTTATATCTGTAAATGACACAATACAGTCATTTTTCACGAACCTTTATGTTCATGAAATGCAGGATAAGCCTGATATGCTTTATTTAGGCAAAAAAGAACATAGAGTAACTGTAACAATTCCAACAGATAAGCCCATTAAAATTCTAGGGGGAGACCCATTTCTTTCTTTCTTTTATGAGATCGTGTTAGAAAAAGGAGATAGCCTTTTTATTAATACAGAAAAAATAAAAATTAGCCAAAAAAAACAAATTTTTTATCCAATTTTTAAAATATTAAATGGAGATAGAAAATGGTGTGAGCTTAATTTTGATTATTTGCTTTATAAAAAAAACCTTAAAAGCAAAGCAATAGAAATTGATACGACCAGTAGCTTTTTAAGTGGTAAATGGCATCCTGAAAAAATGCTTGATAATTCAATAAAGCTTCTTGATAGCTTAAGAAGCATAAAAGAAATATCTCAAGAATTTTACCTTGCCAACAAATTAAATCACAAAATAAAGTTTATCACAAACAAAGTTAGAGGTGCAAAAACTCAAAATAAAAGCTTAATTATAGAAGATTTAGGAATAAAATTAAATAGAGAAGAACAACTAAATAATAAGGTGTATCTCAGTTTTTTAAGAGCAGTAATTCTATACACGTATTTTAAAGAAGAAAAAAGAGTATCTAATTCTGTTCAATTTGATTTTATATATAAAAATAAAACATTTCTAAAAAATGATACAAAACTAGCACTTTTAGATTCCTACCTTAAAAGTATATTCTTAGTTGAAAAGAAAAATTTTAAAAAGTATTTAGATCTATTCAATACAATAAACACGAATGAAGCCCTGAAAAACAAATGGATTTCTATTAGGTCTGATCAAAATACAAACAACAAAAAAATAAATCAATCTAATAGAAATATTGGAATTTTAATCAATTT
>JAESUF010000175.1 GCA_016763215.1 Flavobacteriaceae bacterium | reverse complement strand
TGTTACTCCATAATTATGAATAGTGACAATTAAATCATTGGCTGTTTCTCCAAAACGTACTGAAGATACAGAACCAACAAAAGGAGTACTAATGGTTGTAAATGTAGCATTGTTGTTGCCTACACCTGTCAAGCGTACCAATCCACCATTTGCCATTCCAACATACCATGTGTTGGATGCAAAAGGAGAGGCTCTGAAAGCTGTTGGTTTTCCAGTTAATGCCGCATTTGTAAAGGCTCCATTACTATTCGAAGCAACATTAACACTTCTAATAGAGTAGCTAGTTCCTGATGAGTTGTTGGTTAAAAGACGATTTGCATCATCATCATAACCCATTTGATTCACAAAATCACCAGTAGTTTGACTGTTTACCAATTGAGTTGTTCCCCCTTGAATTCTTGGAACTCCATCCCAAGGAAGGTTAAATCGATAGATGACATTATAAACATACGAAGCGATCATATACTGACCATCTTTATCTATAAAAGTGTAGAATCCATCACCATCAGTTGATTCTTCAGAGCTGTTAATTCCAGATGTTGGGTTTCTAAATGCTTGTGTACCGTTATCTTGAGCTCCAGCAGAGAAGATACCTGTAGTGTCACCTGTTCCATCAGGGCCGATACCTGCTTTTACAAATTGAGTTACATTATAGTTGTTGTTTCTAACAGAGATGGTAGATCCTGAATTGCTTGAATAAAACAATCCTCCATCATTACCAAACATCATCGTTGAAGAGGAGTTATTACCAAAAGCAATTGCATGCTGATCGGCATGTACTTCTTGGAAACCAAACCCACCATACCAGTGAGATAATTGAGACCATGAAGATCCTCCGTTGGTTGATTTGAATAAATCGATACCACCTACATATAAGATGTCGTCGTTAGAAGGGTCTGCTTCAATTACTAAATCATAAAAAGCTTGCCCACGACAGAAGTCATTTGAAGCAATTCCAGTATCAGCGTCATTAGGTAACGACTTTGTTGTTGTGCTGCTAAATCCATTCGTAGTTCCATAAATATGTACTGGAGAACTTGACCCCTGAGTCAAAGCATACAATTTATTTGCATTGGATGCGGAAGCCTCAATTTCTACTCTGTTAGAATCTGATAAAGGAGAAGCTCCAGCTTCGGTCCATGTGGTTCCATTGGTAGAACTATACACTCTACCACCTCCAACGCCAAAAGCATTGTTAATTGTTCCCATCCAAAGCTTATTGTCGGCTCCAATTTCGAAGTCATTCGGAATGTAGTAATAAGTTTTTCCACTTTGAACATTACTCATGTTCGTAGACTCGATTCTCGACCAACTGGTTCCCCCGTTAGTAGAACGATAAATACCAGCAGTTTGAAGACCTAGCCAGTTTGCAGGACTAGAAGCGTCACCATATACGTGAGCTCCAACAGCAACATATAGTTCTGTTGTACCTCCATTATTCCATGCAACCATATCATTTACATAGAAAATTCCCGACAAGAATAAGTTTGTTGCACTATAATCAAAAGTAGCATCACCGGCAGCAGGGATATTTACGGCCGCCCAAGTAGTACCTCCATTTGTTGTTTTGTATACTCCTGTACCTACAACATCACCTGCAGTGTACTGCTCTCCTGTACCTACATACCAAATGTTAGAATTATTTGGATCTACAGTAATAGAAGTTACAGACAAGTTTCCAGGGACATTTTGCACTCTAGCCCATTGAGAACTGCTGTTGGAAACATTGGTGTTCTTCCAGAGACCACCACTAACCCCTCCAGCATATACAGTGCTGTTACTGGCATCGTTAGGGTCAAATAAAATTGCTCTGGTTCTTCCTCCAACATTATTAGGGCCTCTTTCTTCCCATGCATTAGAAGCATCTCCAGGAGATCTCCCAGATTGTCTGTCTGCAACTAATCGATCTCTAAGTAAGGTAAGGTTTCCATCATTAAGTTTTCCTGTAGCTGGATTGATGGTTAATTCCCACATTTGTTCAAAGTATTTGTTTGGCGGGAGTCCTTTTTGTTTTCTGGTTTTTTTATCCCAAGTTAAAGACTCTTTAAATGGGCTGTTTTTTAGAAACTCGTTATGGGCTTCTCGTTGTTCTATTATTTTTTGAGATTCACTTTTGTCGATCATTTTCATCGTGACAATAGATGATAGTGCAATAACAACAATACCACCTATTATGAATCTAACTTTACGTTTGTTCATAATAAATTTGATTTAAATTAGTTGATTTGGTTTTTGTTATTTGAATTGAAGGGATTTCCTGTTTTGGGGGCTTTTCAAATAATACATTTGGGGGAACTGATTGAGTAACGCTATGTCATATTAATGGGGTTTAAAATTGGTTAATTTTGAGATTTAATAATAAAAATAATAGAACTTTGAGATATTAATGTTAAATAATCTTAAAATAGTATTAGATACTCTTCAAATATAGTTTTTTAATAAACATACCGCAATCCCCATAAATGGTGAAAATAGCACTCCCCTTAATTGGGGAGTATGAAATCTAAAAAAAGTATCTTTACCATTATGTATGCTAGAAATTAAGAATCTTACTGTAAAATTCCCTCAAGAAGGCGAAGAAAAAAGTGTTGTTAAAAATGTTTCCTTTTCACTTAAAGAAAACCAAATTCTGGGTATTGTTGGGGAATCTGGAAGTGGAAAATCGGTTACTTCTTTGGCTATTATGGGTTTGCTTTCTGAGAAAGCACGTGTAGAAGGAGAGATTACTTACAATGGATTATCGCTGTTAACATTGTCTCATAAAGAGTTTCGAAAAATAAGAGGAGCGAAAATTGGAATGATTTTTCAGGAGCCTATGAGTTCCTTGAATCCAACATTAACATGTGGTTATCAGGTAGCAGAATTGATAAAGCTTCATACTGTTCTTAAAAAGAAAGAAGTTTACCAAGAAGTTATTGCTCTTTTTAAAAAGGTGAAATTGCCAAGGCCCGAGGCAATATTTAAAGCGTATCCGCATGAAATTAGTGGAGGTCAAAAGCAACGTGTTATGATTGCAATGGCTATTGCGTGCAAACCAGATTTGTTGATAGCCGATGAACCTACTACTGCGTTAGATGTAACTGTTCAGAAAGAAATAATCCTTTTATTAAAAGAATTGCAGAAAGAAACTCAGATGAGTATTTTATTTATTTCGCATGATTTGTCTTTGATCTCTGAAATAGCAGATGATGTTTTGGTGATGTATAGAGGAGAGTTGGTAGAAAAAGGAAGTGCTTATGAAGTGTTTAAAAAACCAAAAGAAGATTATACACGAGCTCTTATTAATTCGAAACCTAGCTTAGAAGAAAGATTAAAAATCTTACCAACTGTTAATGATTTTATTAATAAGGAAATAGATACAACCTTATATACAACAGCACAGAGAAAAGAGTATCAAAAAAAATTATACGCTAAAGAACCATTGCTTCAGGTTATTGATTTAGAAAAACATTTTATTTCAAAATCTTTCTTTGTGAAGAGTGAAACTGTAAAGGCAGTAGATAAAGTTACATTTAATGTTTATGAAGGAGAAACCCTTGGTTTGGTAGGTGAATCTGGATGTGGAAAAACTACTTTAGGGAGATCTATTCTTGGTTTAGAAGAAGTAACATCTGGTCAAATACGGTACAAAGGAAAGGACATTACAAAACTATCAGCAAGTGAATTAAAAACATTGCGAAAGGAGATACAAATTATTTTTCAAGACCCTTTTTCTTCATTGAACCCTAGAATTACTGCAGGAGAATCCATTTTAGAGCCAGTGAAGGTTCACGGGCTTTTTTCTACTAAAAAAGAACGAAAATCGTACGTTCTAGAATTGCTAACAAAAGTAGGATTAGAAGAGTCGCATTACAACAGGTATCCACATGAGTTTTCTGGAGGGCAAAGACAACGGATTGGAATTGCTAGAGCAATTGCTCTACAACCTAAATTAATTATATGTGATGAATCTGTTTCTGCTTTAGACGTGTCAGTTCAAGCTCAGGTTCTTAATTTACTGAATCAGTTAAAAATAGAATTCAACTTTTCTTATATTTTCATCTCCCATGATTTATCTGTAGTTAAATACATGTCAGATCAATTGGTGGTAATGAACAAAGGAAAAATAGAAGAGATTGATGATGCCGACCAAGTGTATAAGAAACCTAAATCTCTATATACGAAGAACCTAATTCATTCAATTCCAAAAGGAATATAAACACCTAGCCACTTTTTCTTAATCTATCAATTAATAGTATATTGCAGGACAATAGAAAAAAGAAAAAACTCAATGAAAATTATTGTTCCAATGGCTGGAATTGGGTCTCGTTTAAGACCTCATACCTTAACCATCCCTAAGCCTTTGACAGTCATTGCAGGTAAGCCAATTGTTCAAAGATTAGTAGAAGATATTGCATCAGTTGTGAAACAACAAATTGATGAAATAGCATTTATAATTGGCCCCGAAGCAAAAGGATTTCCTAGCGATACAAAAGACAAATTACTTAATATAGCCTCACAATTAGGAGCCAAAGGTTCTGTGTATATTCAAAAAGAAGCATTGGGAACTGCTCATGCAATTCATTGCGCGAAAGATTCGTTAACGGGTCCTTGTGTTGTTGCTTTTGCAGACACGTTGTTTAAAGCTGATTTCACCTTGGATGCAGAAGTAGATGGTGCTATTTGGGTGAAACAAGTTGAAGACCCTAGCGCTTTTGGAGTTGTGAAATTAAAAGATGGGTTTATTACCGATTTTATAGAAAAACCAAAAGAATTTGTTTCTGATTTAGCGATTATTGGAATTTACTATTTTAAAGATGGTGATCGAGTGAAAAATGAGATACAATATTTGATAGATAATGACATTAGACCTTCAGGAGAATTTCAATTAACAGAAGTTTTAGAAACTTTAAAGCAAGAAGGTGCTAAATTTATCCCTGGTAAAGTTGATGTTTGGATGGATTGTGGGAAGAAAGACCCGACTGTAGATACAAACAAACAAGTATTAACTTTTGAGCAAGAAAGTGGAAATAATTTGGTAGCGAAATCAGTTGTCTTAGAAAACTCTGAAATTGTACAGCCTTGTTTTGTAGGAGAAAATGTGGTATTAAGGAATACAAAAATTGGACCTTATGTTTCTATAGGTGCGAATGGAGTTGTTGAAAATTCTGAAATTGAGAATTCATTAATCCAAACCAATGTTCATATTTCGAATGCCAAATTAAATAATGCCATGATTGGTAACCATGCAAAATATAATGGGAATCATATTTCGGTAAGTATAGGAGATTATTCCGAGTTGACATAAAAACATACTATTATGATAAAAAGAGTTGTACTTGTCGTTTTGTTAGGGCTATTGTACAACCCTTTTTTATCTTTAGGACAAGATAGTATCCCTGCAGCTGAAGATTTGGAAGAAGCTAATGAATTAAAGTTTCAAGAGTTCTTCTTTAAAGCTCTTTCAGAAAAATCAATAAAAAACTATCAAAAAGCTGTAGAGAATTTAGAGGTATGCAACACGATATTACCAAAGAACGTTACTGTTTATTTCGAGTTTTCTAAAAATTATTTTTCACTCAATAAAACACAGGAAGCAAAAGAATACATTCAAAGAGCCTTAATTCAAGAGCCTCGAAATATTTGGATGTTGGAACATCTGGTTCAAATTCATAAAAAAGAGCAAGATTTTAAATCTGCAATTATAGCCCAAAAGAAAGTAGTGTCTTTGAATCCTAAAAAAAGAGAACCATTGGTTTATCTGTATTTACAGGATAGAGATTATAAGAATGCATTGTCTTTAATGAATACTCTTGAAGCAGGAAAAGGACTTTCAAAAAACTTACGACAAATAAAAGTAAGTTTAGAATTCAGAAAAGGAGTGGTAACTAAAGAGGAAGAGAAAAATGATGTCCCAAGCTTAATCAAAGCATTTGATGCGGATAGAACTTCTTTTGTTTCATTAAAAAAGTTGTTAAATACTACAATGAATGCTGACAAGTCAGCGTTTCATAAGTACAGTGAATTAGCGGTAGAGCTTTTTCCAGCTCAACCATATGTCTATTTAATGAGAGGGAAATCATTAAATATGCTAAAGAATTATCAAGAGGCTCTGACGATATTAGAAAGTGGTATTGATTTTGTAATAGATAATACTAGTTTAGAAGCCCAATTTTATGAAACCATGGCAGATGCTCATGTTGGATTAAATAATTCTCAAAAGGCATTAGAATATCGGAATAAAGTCAAAAAATTGAAAAACAGCAAATGAGATTTTTAAAATACCTATTAATTATATTTTTAGTTTTTGGAGCCTGTAAAACAAAAAAGAATATAGTTGAGGCTAGCGTTGTTAAAAAAATGTCTGCTAGAAAAATAATTAAAAACCATACGGCCACTTATTTTGATGCGAATACATTAGATGCTAAGTTGTCAGTTAATTATTCTGATAATAGAGGGGTAAAAGGAAACCGTTACTCGTTCAGTGTTCGTTTTAGAGTGCAAAAGGATTCTGTTATTTGGTTAAGAGGTTCTAAAGTAGTGACTGTTTTTAAAGCTAGAATTACCCCAACGACTTTTAGTTATATTCACCTTTAGAAAAAAAATATTATGAAGGGGATTATTCTTTTCTAGAGAAAATGTTGGGAACAAAAATAACATTTTATCAACTCCAGAATTTATTATTAGGACAAAGCATTCTAGATTTAAATGATCAGAAATACACGGCCTCAATTGAAGGCAAGAATTATAAGCTCACTCCTAAGCAGCAAAAAGAATTATATAGTATTTTCTTTTTTTTAAATCCCAAACACTATAGAATGAATGGCCAGTTACTCAAAGTTGATGGTGGTCAAAAGATGTTGAACATCAAATATGATGGCTATATGGTAATGGAAGATCAATTGGTTCCAAAAAAAATTACAATTAATGCTTCTGAAGGGGAGAAGTATACATTTATAAATATTAGATTTAAAGCATTGACTTTGAACAAGAGTATAAATACACGCTACAGAATTCCTTCTGGATATAAACGGATAGATTTGTAATGATTAAAAACTATCGCTACATATTTTTAATGCTTATTGCTTTGTTATCGGTTTCTGCTTCTGCTCAAAAGAAAACGAGAAAACAATTAGAATCTGATAGAAAACGATTAAAGAAAGAGATTGTTAAGGTAAACAAGTTATTATTTGATACTCAAAAGAAGGAGAAAAATGCATTGGATGATTTAAAAGATTTAAATCAGAAAATTGATGTTAGAGAAAAATTAATCAACACCATTAATCTAGAGGCTAAATCCTTGTCTACAGAAATTTCTAAAAACGAAACAGAAGTTCGGAATTTGGATAAAAAATTAATTGCTTTAAAAGAAGATTATGCACAGATGATTTACAAGTCATACAAAAGCAAATCACAGCAAAGTAGAACGATGTTTCTCCTATCTTCCAAAAATTTTCACCAAGCGTATAAAAGATTAAAATATATGAATCAGTACACTTCCTTCCGAAAAAAACAAGGAGAAGAAGTTGTGATTCAAACAGAATTAGTAAAGCAATTGAATGATTCATTGGTCTTTCAAAAACAATTAAAAGACACATTGTTAGCAAATGAAGAAGATCAAAAATTAAAAATAGAAGTAGATAAAAAAGGGCAGCAAAAATTAATTTCTCAAATCAAAAGAAAAGAAAGTAAATACAAAAGAGAGCTTAAGAAAAAACAAAGTGAAGAGCGAAAAATTGTAACTAGAATAGACAAATTAATTAAGGATGCTATTGCTAAATCCAATGTGAAAAAAGGAAAGAAAAAAGCAACAGGATTTTCACTAACACCTGAAGCAAAAGCATTAGCAAGTAGATTTGAACAGAACAAAGGGAAGTTGCCTTGGCCTGTAGACACTGGTTTGATTGTTCGACGATTTGGAAAGCAGCCTCATCCAACATTTAGCGGTATTACCATACAAAGTGTTGGGTTGCATATTGTAACGAGTAAAGGGAAAAAAGCAGATTGTATTTTTAACGGAGAAGTCTTTTTAGTACTTACTTTAGCCGAAGGTAAAAAATCGATTATGGTACGTCATGGAAATTACATAACTGCGTATAACAATCTAGAAAAGGTGTATGTTAAGAAAGGGGATAAAGTAAAAACTGGCCAAAGTCTTGGTCAAATATTTACGGATAAAATCACTGGAAAAACCAATCTAATTTTCGTTTTATTTAAAGACAGTAAGCGATTAAATCCAGCGAATTGGATTTTAAGAAGGTAATTTACTTCTTCATTACCTTCTTCATTACATTTTTACCAGTCATTGCTGAAGCTGTAATCACACCAGAAAATAAAGCAGCTGCAACACCAGCAGAAACAATATCTTGACCTGTTAAGTATAAATTTCTGATAGGCGTTCTTGGCTGTAAAAAACGTTGACGAAAACGTTTTGGAGTATGGTCTAATCCATAAATTTCTCCTTGATCATAATTGATGAAGTGCTGTGTAGTTAATGGAGTTGAAAGTTCATAATGTTCGATTTTCCCTTTCGCTTGTGGAATTTGTTTGTACAAAGCCTCTAGTAAACGTTGAGAAATTTTTTCCTTAAGCTCATTATAATCATCACCTCGTTTCATCCAACGACTCCCTTCCCAACCTTTAAAAATATCATAAGGAAGTAAGGTGATAATATCAATGGTGCTTTTTCCTGGATATCTATTAGGCCAATCGGGGTCTTTAGCTGAAGGAAAAGAGATGTAAACTACAGGGAATTCAGCATCAAGATCATTTAAATATCGATCTACGCTAGTATCATGATCAAGATCTTTAGGGTAAATCCAATAATTAGTTTTTGGTAAATTTAATTCTTCAGGAGATCCGTTTAATCCAATGTATAAACAAGCATGAGAGACAGATCGTTTTACTTTTTGCAATTGATGTTTGAACTGGTGTTTTTCAGTAATTGATGCAGGCAGCAATTTATTATATGTAGTCATAATACCCGCTCCACTAATTATATTTTTAGCAAAGAAAGTTTTTCCGCCCTTCATTTTTACACCGGTCGCTTTGTTATTTTTAATGATGATTTCTTCGACTTCAGCACTGATTAAAATTGTTCCTCCTGCTTTTTCAATAACAGTGTCTATAGTTTTTGCAATTTGAGAAGAGCCACCTACAGGAAAACTTCCACCTCCAAAATAGTGACGCGCAACTGCGGCGTGCATTACAAAACTACTTTGCCTTGGGGGCAATCCATAATCGCCATATTGTCCAGTCAGTACTTTAATGAGTTCTTCATTATCAGTAATTGATTTTAGTACTTCATACGTAGTCTTATCTGAAAACGCGTAAAAAGGTTTTCGCATTTTCTTCCCAATGAGTTTGCTCATCAAGGGCGGTAATGCTTTGTCCATATAAAACTTCTGACTTGTTTTAATCGCTGTAAAAACTAAATCAACATAGTTGTCAATAGCCTCCCTTTCTTTAGGAAAATATTCAGACAATTTTTTCTTGAAATTCTTCGTTCCTTTTACAAAATCATACTGTTTGTCTCCTATTATAATTTTGTCATATACTTCTCCCATATCTGCCCATTCTAATTTAGAATCTGAGATATAATCAAATAGTTTTTTTATAACGGATGTTGGCCTCTGTACTTCGCCTATATAATGAATACCTACATCCCATTCAAATCCTTTTCTCTTAAAAACATGAGTAAACCCACCAGCAGTATAATGTCTCTCGAGTACGAGTACTTTTTGTCCTTCTTTAGCAAGAATTGCAGCAGTAGTTAAACTACCCATTCCAGAACCAATAATAATTGTATCGTATTGGTTAGAAAGAGTTGGGTTTTTCTTGTAAGATTGAATCATAATAAAAGGGAAATAGCGAATATACAATCTTAAATTTTGTGAAAAATGTTAGAATCTACTAGGGTCTTAGTAGATTCGTTTTTGTAAAGTAAAAAAGATGAATTTAGAACTCACAAAAGCAGAAGAAAAAGCGATGAAAATTCTTTGGTCAATCAAAAAAGGATTGATTAGGGATGTAGTAAAAGAATATAAAGACCCAAAGCCAGCATATACGACAGTAGCAACAATTATTAAAATTTTAGAGAAGAAAGGGTTTGTTGGGAGAAAGCCAATAGCAAACTCCTATGAATATTATCCATTAATTGAAAAGAAGGAGTATACTAATGGGTTTGTAAAGTCTTTTGTAAAAAACTATTTTTCGAATTCATTTAAGAATATGGTCTCTGAATTTAGCAACCATGAAGATTTATCAACAGAAGAGATGGAAGAATTAATAGCACATTTCAAAGGTAAAATTGACAATAAAAAGAATCACTAATGGAAAGTTATTTGATCAAATCAAGTGTCTGTTTGGCGGTACTTTATTTTATGTATCGATTTATTTTTAAAAATGACTCTCATCATCAATTAAAAAGATTGATAAGCTTTATATGCATACTTTTTGCTTGTAGTTTTTTGTTTATTCCTTTGGGAAATCTAATTGTTTTTGACACTTATCCTGAAATTATGAATTTCCTATTCATGCGGAGCTCTGAAGGCTTTCAAGAAGGGTTATCTAAAGTAATACCAGAAGAGGTAACAAGCATATACCTTTCCGTTTATTTAATTGGATTAGTTGTTTTCGCATTTCGTTCATTTTTTGGGTTGGCAGTCTTAATACGATGGTATATTACTTCAAGAAAAAGTAGAAAATGGGGTTTTACAGTAGTTCATGTAGATAAAAAGATAGCCCCCTTTACATTTTTTAGAATTCTATTTATAGGTAAAGAAGTGTTAAATGATGAAGCAATGAATACGCTGATTGTTCATGAACAATACCATAGAGATCAGCTCCATTCGATGGATACAGTAATATTAGAAATTTTAACTGTAGTATATTGGTTCAATCCTGTAGTTTGGTTGTTTCAGAAAGATATTAAAACGGAACATGAGTACATGGCAGATGCACAAGTATTAAAAAAAGGCTTTGACGCAGTAAGCTATCAATATTTATTATTCCAAACAAGAACAGGAGTTTCTTTACAACTAGGGAGTCATTTTAGCAACAAAACAAATTTAAAAAAACGATTCGAAATGATGAATACCAGAAGGGTGTCTACCAATAAAAGTTATGTAAAAGCCTTCCTTTTTTTACCGATAATGCTGATGATATTCATGTTTAGTGCGTTTACAGAAGCAAATAGAAACCTCTCTAGAGAAATTGTTTTAGACAAACCACCAGTTAAAAAAATATTGAAAAATGAAAAATTTGAATTTATGGTTAGTGGGAACACTAGTAATGAAAATAGGCATGAACCGATATTTATTTTACAGGACGGAAAAAAAGAGAGCATAGTTTCTTCGTTAGATATGAGTAAACTAAACCCGAACAATATTACATCAGTTCAAGTGATAAAAGATAAAGCAGCAATAAAAAAATATGGCAAGAAAGGGGAAAATGGAGTTATTATCATCGAATTAAAAAAGAAATAACTCAACGAAAAAACGAATGTTTTAAAGCGCTTTTTCGTAGGCTTCTTTTAAAGTGTGGGTTTTAAATAACATTGAAAAAACGGTAGAAATGGTTTTAAAATTTAAATCTAGACATGTTGGTCAATCAGGATAGTATTTCCATCAGGATCCATTAATACCATACTTGCAGGGCCTGTTGTAGTTTCATCAGCTTCCTGTTCTAGATTGAGGTTGTTCTTTTTTAAATGCTTTTGAATTTCTCTTACATCTTTAAAAGAGTCAAGCTTTTTAGCACTTTCATCCCAGCCAGGATTAAATGTTAGAATATTTTTATCAAACATTCCTTGAAAAAGTCCCACTAGCGAATTCCCATTTTTCATGATTAAGTAATTTCGTTCAATATCGCCAGCAAAAACAGTAAACCCTAGAGTTTTATAGAATTGTTTGGAAGCATGAATGTCTTTGACATTTAAACTTATTGAAAATGCACCTAGTTTCATAATTTAAAAATTGTTGATTGATGTAAACTAAGGTATGAAATTCTAAAGAATTTTAAGTGAGTGTACGTTCTTGTAAAAATTGGAGAGATAAAGTGATAAAAGAAAATAAATGAGAATTATATCGATTAAAACTTGCGAACTTGTTTGCCTTCAGAAACCTTTGGCTTTTGAACCCATTCTACAGGCTGTTTTTTGAAATTGCTAGGATGGTGGAAAATTCCCAATTCACTTTCTAGTTGTTTTTTTTTCTTTCTCGTAAGAATAAAAATAACAATCCCCAATAAAAGAAATAAAGAAGCACCTATACTAAGAATAATAGAGACAAAACTCATGCTAAAGTGTTAGGTATATGCATTAAATAGAGATTTATACCAAAATTACATTAAAATTA
>JAESUF010000174.1 GCA_016763215.1 Flavobacteriaceae bacterium | reverse complement strand
TGATGTAGCATCCATGCAATCCGAAAAATACGAATATGGACATCCAATGATGGCGCTACCTGCTATTCAGCAAGGGAAACTATTAGCAAAAAACATACTCGCTGAATTAAAAGGGAAAAAGAAAAAAGCATTTGTATACAATGATAAAGGCTCTATGGCTACCATTGGAAGGAACAAAGCTGTGGTTGATTTACCTAAATGGAAATTTCAAGGGGTTTTTGCATGGTTTGTTTGGATGTTTGTCCACTTATTTCCATTAATTGGTTTTAGAAACAAGATCATTGTATTTATGAATTGGGTCTATAACTATATTCGTTTCGATAGAGAAACTAGACTTATTATTAGACCTTATAAAAACAAAAATAAGTACTCTTTTAAATCGGATGAACAAGTTTATGGAGCCTTCAATAAGTATCGCTAATGAAAATATTGCCCGAATAAACAAGGCTATCAGATATATTGAAGAAAACATTCAAGCCAAACTACTTTTAGAAGATGTAGCCAAAGCAGCACACTTTTCTCCATACCATTTTCACCGATTGTTTTCAGTAGTCATGGGCGAAACTGTCAATAATTTTATTACAAGAAGACGAATTGAAAAAGGCGCTTCTTTTCTTTTGCATCAAAAAGAAATTCCTGTTACTGAAGTTTCTGAAACAATTGGTTTCTCTAGCCTCTCTTCCTTCTCAAGAGCTTTTAAAAAATTTTATGGCCTTAGTCCGCAAGAATTTAAAGAATCGAGTCCAGAAAAATTTAGCAAGATTTGCAAAACCAAAAGCAAGAATGGTCAACTCAAAGTTACTTTCGAAAAATACATTTGCAACATTACTAATTCTTTAAACTGGATAAAAATGAATGCAACCACGGAAGTAAAAATAGTAGATACTTTGGATTTGGCTTATATCAGTCATGTAGGAGAAATGGATTTAATTAGCAATGCCTTTAATGATCTTATTCGTTGGGCAACTCCTAAAGGCTTAATGACTCAAGAAAACTTACGAATGGTTAGTATCTATCATGATAGCCCTAAAATTACAGATCCTAGTCACCTTAGAATGAGTGCCTGCATGGTTTTAAATTCTCCTGTTTCTACTGAAGGAAAAATAGGCCTTAGAACACTTAATACAGGGAAATGTGTTGTTTCACGAATGGAAATTAGTCCTTCAGAGTTTCAACAAGCTTGGGAGTCTAGCTTTGTTTGGATGAATGAAAACGGTTACAAAAAAGCAACAGACAAAGATCCTTTCGAAATTTATTACAACAATCATGAAGAACATCCAGAAAAGAAGTTCATCATAGATCTTTGTATTCCAGTAATGTAGTTTTCTAATCTATTTCTTTCTTGAATTACTTATTATTGACACCACTCAGCTAGAAAACTTTTCCTCAAAAACAACTCATCATTCCTTTTTTACAACTCGGTCATTCTTTTTGTTATAATCATTTGTGTTGTTACACATTTGTACCATCAAAAATCAAACAATGAAAAAAATATTATTCTTAGTATGCTTATTCTCTAGCATTACTTTTTTAGCACAGACCACAGTATCTGGAAAAGTTACTGACAAAGAAGGTGATCCTATTTTCGGAGCCAATGTCTATTTAGATGGAACCTATGACGGAGCTTCTACTAACGAAAAAGGAGAATTTTCATTCGCCTCTTCGGAAAAGGGAACACAAACTCTTATTGTGTCATTCATTTCTTTTGAGGAATACAAATTAACCGCTGATATTACAACTTTTAAAAAGCTAGTTATTAAGCTTCGAGAAGACGTGAACACCTTGGATGCAGTAATTATTAATGCAGGTACATTTGAAGCAGGAGACAATGCGAAAGTAACTGCCTTAAAACCTTTAGATATCGTTACTACTGCAAGTGCCTTAGGTGATTTTGTTGGTGCTTTACAAACCTTACCAGGAACCTCTACAGTTGCCGAAGATGGTCGTTTATTTGTTAGAGGTGGTGCAGCTGAAGAAACTCAAATTTTTATTGACGGAATTCGTGTATTTACCCCTTTTACTCCTAGTGCTAACAATATCCCCACACGAGGACGTTTCTCTCCTTTCCTATTTAAAGGAATCACATTCTCAACAGGAGGTTATTCTGCGGAATATGGACAAGCACTATCAAGTGTTTTACTTTTAAATACAATCGATGAACCTGTACAAGAACAAACAGACATTTCTTTTATGACTGTTGGTGTAGGTGTAGGTAATACACAAAAATGGGATAAAGGATCTTTTAGCATCAATACTTCCTATATAAACCTTGCTCCTTATCAAGAATTATTTCCTGACAAAAACACTTGGAATAAGCCTATACAAGCTATCACTGGTGAAATGGTATACCGTTACAAACTAAAAAATGATGGGCTATTAAAACTATATGGCGCTTATAGTTATTCAGATTTCGATTTGATACAACAGGATATCAATTTTGTTGATGGATTCCGATTCGCATTACAAAACAGAAACTTATACATCAACGGATCTTACAAAGGTTTTTTAGGGAATAATTGGACAATCTCAACTGGATTTTCACTTGCGAACGACAATACCGAAATTACTATTGAAGATGACCTCATTAAAGATAATGAGAACTCTGCTCACATAAAAATAAAATTAAGAAAACGATATAGCAACCGGTTTAAACTAAATTTTGGAGTCGAATATTTTATTACTGATTTCAGCGAAGACTTTTTAAGTGATGTCAATGGGAACTTTGAATCTGGATTTCAAAATAATATTTCAGGGATCTTTACTGAAGCAGATATTTTCTATTCAAAAAAATTAGCTTCAAAAATTGGAATAAGAGTAGAGCATTCAGAGTTATTAAATGAAACAACAATCTCACCAAGAGCTTCTATGCTTATAAATCTGGAGCAAACTCGCAATTCTCTCTAGCCTATGGGCAGTTTTATCAGAACCCTAACAGTACTCTTTTAAAATTCAATAACAATTTTACAGCTGAAAACACTTCGCATTTAATTGCAAACTTCCAGTATGTAAAAGACAAACAAATTTTCAGAATTGAAGGGTATTACAAAGACTATAACAATTTGGTAAAGTATGATACCGACATGGCTAATTTTACGAGTAACTACAGTAATGATGGAAGTGGTTTTGCAAAGGGAATTGATATTTTTTGGAGAGATAGCAAATCCATTAAAAACACGGATTACTGGGTCTCTTATTCTTATTTAGATACTGAGAGAGATTATAAAAACTATCCAGTAGCAGCGAGGCCAAATTTTGCTTCTACTCATAATTTATCGGTTGTAAGTAAACATTGGATTGAAAAATGGAAAAGTCAACTAGGATTTAGTTACAATTTTGCTTCTGGAAGGAGTTACACAAATCCTAATGAAGCCGGATTTTTAAATCAACAAACAAAAAGCTATAACTCTATTAGTTTGAACTGGGCGTATTTGATTGATCAACAAAAGATTCTATATTTTTCTATCAACAATGCTCTAGGAACAAAGAATGTATTTGGTTACAATTATGCCAATCAACCTAACATTAATGGAACATTCGCAAGAGAAGCAATCGTTCCGAATGCAGATCGGTTTTTCTTTGTTGGTTTCTTCTGGACGATTAGTGATGATAAAAAAACAAATCAACTAGATAACCTATAAATAACAGTTCAGAAAGGAAAAACAACAATTCGGAACAATTTATGTTTCTAAATAAAAAATCATAAGATATTTGAATCATCAAAACAACCAATGAGAACAATTCTATTTACTTTTTTAGCTATTTCTAGTGGGATTTTTTCAGCTATTTCTCAAGAAAAAGAAACCATAAACCTGACCATCGAAATAACTGTCACGAAATACAACAAGGGTGAAATTTATCTTGCGCTATACAATGGAGAAGAAAACTTTTTAAAAAAAATACACAAAGGTTCTAAAGCAAAAGTGAAGAATGGAAAAGCCATTCTCGAATTTAAAGAAATAGAAAAAGGAACCTATGCATTTTCATTATTCCATGATGTAAATGGTAATGGAAAATTAGACAAAAACTTTTTGGGAATTCCAAAAGAGCCTTACGCTTTTTCGAATAATGAAAAAGGAAGTTTTGGCCCGCCAAAATATAAGAAGGCACAATTTAGCATTCAAAAAAACAATCATTTAAAAATTACAATCAAATAACATGCTCGCTAAAAAAGTTTCGTACGTATTAATCGCTATTACATCAATTGCAATTGGGTTGTATCCTATTATCTACTTTTTAGTCCCAGATAGAACTTTTGGTTTACTAGGGTCAAAATCTTCAGAAGTATTAGCAGATCTTGTATGGAATACAATGTTCTATACACATATTGTTTTAGGGGGAATCGCTTTACTAATTGGGTGGATTCAATTCAATAAAAAGATTCGGAGAACAAAAATTCAATGGCATCGAAATATTGGAAAAATCTATATGATCTCTGTATTGTTTAGCGGGATTTCTGGAATCTATATTGGTTTTTTTGCAACAGGCGGTTGGATTGCTAAAACTGGTTTTATCGGGTTAGGAATTGTATGGTTATTCACCACTATAAAAGGATATACTTCAATCCGAAGAAAAGACATTACAACACATCAGAAAATGATGATTTATAGTTACGCTGCATGTTTTGGTGCAGTAACACTTAGAATTTGGCTTCCAATTTTAACAAGTACCATGGGAGGGTTTATACCTGGATATAAAGCAGTTGCTTGGGTTGCATGGGTTCCTAATATTATTGTTGCTTATTTTATTATCAAACAAAAATTTAAACCAACACTAGCTAACTAACAGCATATACTAAAATTATAAAAATCAGTTAATTATGAGAAAATTATTTTTATTCATCGGAGTATTATTTGCCTTAAACTCAACAGCACAAACTCAATATGAAAAAGGAATGAACCAAGCTTTTGATCTTTGGGGGCAAGAAAAACTAACAGAAGCGAGCAATTTATTTGTGCGCATTTCTAAAGCGGAAAAAGAGAATTGGCTCCCCTCTTATTATGCAGGATATGTAACTGTAATGTCTTCTTTTGGTATTAAAGACGAAGCCAAACTAAAAGCCAATTTAGACAAAGCAGAAGAGCACTTAAATATGGCTGCTTCAATTTCTCCAAACAATCCGGAAATTATGATTATGCAAGCCTTACATAATACAGCATATATTGCTTTTGATGGCCAAAAATACGGAATGGCATTGTCTGGAAAAAATTCAGCAATATACGCCAGAGCAATTAAGATAGCCCCGAACAACCCTAGAGTTATCTTAGG
>JAESUF010000173.1 GCA_016763215.1 Flavobacteriaceae bacterium | reverse complement strand
TTTATAATATCTAAAATATCAACTTCTGGTGCAACTGGTTATTTTGTTGAATATGCTGGGGATGCATTCACTAATCTTAGTATGGAAGGTAGAATGACTGTATGCAACCTTAGTATTGAAATGGGCGCTAGAGGAGGTATGATAGCACCAGATAAAACGACATATGAGTATTTGAAAGGAAGAGAGTTTGCACCTAAAGGTGAAGAGTTTGATAAAAAGAGTGCCTACTGGAGTACTTTGAAAACGGATGATGACGCAGTTTTTGATCAAGAATATTCCCTTGAGGCGGAAGATATAGAACCAATGGTTACTTATGGAACAAATCCTGGAATGGGAATTAAGATCACAGACACGATTCCAAGTATTGATGATTTTTCCTATGAGAAATCACTGCAGTATATGAATTTTAAAAAGGGAGAATCGTTGATTGATAAGCCCATTAATTATGTATTTATTGGAAGCTGCACAAATTCTAGAATTGAAGATTTTAGAATAGCAGCCAATTATGTAAAAGGGAAACAGAAAGCGAATAACGTTATTGCTTGGTTGGTGCCAGGGACGCAGCGTGTAGCAAAACAAATCAAAGAAGAAGGTTTAAACAAAATTTTTGAAGCAGCTGGTTTTCAATTAAGACAACCTGGATGTTCAGCTTGTTTGGCAATGAATGACGATAAAATACCTGAAGGAGAATATTGTGTATCTACCTCAAATAGAAATTTTGAAGGGAGACAAGGGCAAGGATCTCGAACGATTTTAGCAAGTCCTTTAATGGCGGCAGCTACAGCAGTAGAAGGGAAGATAGTAGACATCACTAAACAATTGAACTAATGGAGAAATTTACTCAATTAACAAGTAGAGCAGTTCCATTGGCAACTGAAAATATAGATACAGATCAAATAATTCCTGCTCGCTTTTTAAAAGCAACAGATAAAAAAGGATTTGGCGAGAATGTATTTAAAGATTGGAGATTTCATAAAGATGGATCTACGAATGAGGATTTTACACTAAATAACAAAAGGTATACAGGTCGTATTCTAGTAGCGGGAAATAACTTTGGTTGTGGTTCTAGTAGAGAACACGCAGCTTGGGCATTATCAGAATATGGATTTAAGGTAATTATTAGTAGTTTTTTTGCTGATATTTTTAAAGGAAATGCTTTAAATAATGGATTGCTTCCAATACAAGTCCCTGATGAATTTTTGAAAAAGTTATTAAAAGAGATACTAGAGAATCCAGCATTAGAGATTACCATAAACTTAGAAATCAAGTAGTACAAACATCAGTTGGAACTATCGGTTTTGAAATAGACTCGTTTAAAAAAGTGTGTCTATTAAACGGCTATGATGATATCGATTTTTTAATCAGTAAAAAAGAAAAAATTAAAGCTTTCGAAGCACTCAATATAGGATAAAAATGAAATTAAATATTGCAGTAATTCCAGGAGATGGAATAGGACCAGAAGTAACCATGCAGGCAAAGAAGGTATTGAATGCTGTTGCACAAGAATATGACCACAGATTTATATTTAAAGAAGGATTGATGGGAGCATGTGCCATTGACCAAACAGGAAATCCATTACCTGATGAAACCATTGCATTGTGTGAAAAATCAGATGCTATTTTATTTGGTGCAATTGGAGATCCTAAGTATGACAATGACCCTACAGCAAAAGTAAGACCCGAGCAAGGGTTGTTGAAGTTACGGAAAGAATTGGGGTTGTTTTGCAATGTTCGTCCAGTAAAAGCATACCAACAGTTAATTGAAAATTCTCCATTAAAGAAAGAAATTATTTCAGGAACGGACATTTCTATTTTTAGAGAATTGACAGGGGGGATCTATTTTGGAATTAAAGAGTTAAGTGATGATGGCCAAATAGCATTTGATGGATGCTCGTATTCTGTTGAGGAAATAGAAAGAATTACTCATTTGGCATTCAAAGAAGCCCAAAATAGACGCAAAAAAGTAACCCTTGTTGACAAAGCAAATGTTTTAGAAACGTCTCGGTTATGGAGAAAAACGGTTACAGAAATAGGAAAACAATATAAAGATGTAACGTTAAATTTTTTATTTGTAGACAATGCTGCTATGCAAATTATTTTAAATCCAAAACAGTTTGATGTTATATTAACAGAGAACTTATTTGGAGATATTATTAGTGATGAAGCTAGTGTTATTGGAGGGTCTATAGGTCTATTAGCTTCCTCATCTATTGGGGAAAAAACAGGACTTTTTGAACCTATTCATGGATCGTTTCCACAAGCAGCAGGAAAAGATATAGCGAATCCATTAGCCTCTATTTTAGCAGCAGCAATGCTATTAAAACACGTAGGATTACATCGAGAAGCTTTGGCTATAGAAAGAGGTGTTGAAAAGTCATTAGAGCTGGGAATTACTACGGTAGATATTAACAAGGGGAAAGCATTTTCTACATCGAAAGTAGGTGATTTTATTTCAGATTATATTGAAAACCAAGAAGAGAGTAATGTTAATTTTCAAAACATACACCTAGGGCAAAGTACAATCATTTAAAGTGCAATTCATTCCCAATTAATTAGGTTTACTAAAAATAATTTGGAATTTTAAAAAATAAGTCTAACATTTGCCGAGTACAAAAATGAACAAACAAATTTTAAATATCGTCTCTATTAGTATTGTTGTGATTATTTCACAACGGTAGGGAAGGGTATTGTAAAATTTAAAAAATAAATCAAGAGCCTTCCCAATTTGGGAAGGCTTTTTTGTTTTGCTATAAGTTTGAGATCTTATTTCGAACGTAGTCGAGAGACGAAGGCAAATCAAAGTAAAACAGAAGTAAAGTAAACAACAAATGAATTTAAGTAGCATCATAGTCGTAATTATTGTCATTATTATTCACCCACCGTGAGTCGATACAGATAGTTGCCATACTTAAAAACCTGTATCAATTGATACAGGTTTTTTTATGAATTCAAAAAATTGAATATCATAATTAAATAAACACAGGCAACTGTAAATCAAATCATTAGTTAATAAATAAAATTTATGAACTTAATAGTCTTCAAGAAGATTTAGAAAAAAAAAGGAACTAAAAAATTAATTTCGAAAAATTAAACAACAAAATGTATTACAAAGAGAACAGTGTAATTTATCACAATGATCGTTTTGCCAAACAAGACATTTTAGGAGAACAATCAAAATTAGTATCAAAAACGGCATGAAAGAATTAAATAAATATAGCAAAGCAGTAACACAAGATCCAACGCAACCAGCAGCTCAAGCGATGTTGTATGCTATAGGGTTGACTAAGGAAGATTTGCAAAAACCGTTGATCGGAATTGCAAGTACAGGATACGAAGGAAATCCGTGTAATATGCATTTGAATGATTTAGCAAAATTAGCAAAGCAAGGAACGAAAAATGAAGACATCATAGGACTGATCTTTAATACGATTGGAGTTAGTGATGGGATATCCATGGGAACACCAGGGATGCGTTATTCGTTGCCTTCAAGAGATCTCATTGCAGATTCTATGGAAACTGTAGTGCAAGCGATGAGTTACGATGGACTGATTACTGTTGTAGGATGTGATAAGAATATGCCCGGAGCTTTAATGGCCATGATTCGTTTAAACAGACCTTCAATTTTAGTGTATGGAGGAACCATTGATTCTGGATGCCACAATGGTAAGAAATTAGATGTTGTATCTGCTTTTGAAGCCTGGGGAAGCAAGGTTGCTGGAACAATGACGGAAGTTGAATATCAGAATATTGTAGAAAAAGCATGTCCAGGAGCAGGAGCTGTGGTGGAATGTATACTGCAATACAATGGCTTCTGCGATAGAAGCATTGGGAATGACTTTGCCATTCAATTCTTCTAATCCAGCATTGAGTAGTGCTAAGAAAGAAGAAGCTGTAGCAGCAGGTGAAGCAATTCGATTGTTATTAGAAAAAGACATAAAGCCATTAGATATTATTACCAAAAAATCTTTAGAGAATGCTATTCGTTTGATTACAATTTTAGGAGGTTCTACCAATGCAGTGCTACACTTTTTAGCAATTGCAAGAGCAGCACAAATAGAATTTACGCTAGCAGACTTTCAAAGGATTAGTGATAATACACCTTTCTTGGCTGATTTAAAACCGAGCGGAAAGTATTTGATGGAAGATGTCCATGCAGTTGGTGGAATTCCTGCGGTATTAAAATACTTATTAAAAAAAGGATTGTTGCATGGAGACTGTTTAACAGTTACAGGAAAAACATTAGCGGAAAACTTATTAGACGTACCAGATTTAACAGAAGGACAAGAGGTGATAAAATCATTAGAAGAGCCTATTAAAATCTCGGGGCATTTAAGAATGCTCTATGGAAATTTAGCCACTGAAGGAAGTGTTGCTAAGATTACAGGAAAAGAGGGGCTTCGTTTTTCAGGAAAAGCAAAGGTTTTTGAAGGTGAGTATGAAGCAAATGATGGAATTCGAGATGGGAAAGTAGAAAAAGGAGATGTGATTGTAATTCGTTACGAAGGACCAAAAGGAGGACCAGGTATGCCAGAGATGTTAAAACCAACAGCAGCTGTTATGGGAGCAAGTTTAGGAAAGGATGTGGCATTAATTACAGATGGACGCTTTTCAGGTGGAACCCATGGTTTTGTCGTCGGACATATTACACCCGAAGCACAAGATGGGGGTGTGATTGCTTTGGTAAAAGACGGAGATGTAATTACCATTGATTCAGAAACGAACAGCATTGAGTTAGAAGTTTCAAAAGGAGAAATTAAAAAACGAAGAGCTCAATGGATAGCACCACAATTGAAATTTGAGCGAGGTGTTTTGTACAAGTATGCGAAAACAGTTTCATCAGCATCTAAAGGCTGTGTCACTGACGAATTTTAACAACGCAGTTAAGTATCACTCATACGATTATTGAGTGTGTACACTCAGCTATCGAAGTGAAGTCGAAATAAAGAAAAATAATAATATAAAATCTTAATAAGATTTATTATGAATACAGAAACAATAAAATCAGTAGTAAAATCAGTACAAACAACAGAACGAATCTCAGGTAGTGAAGCAGTAATCAAATGTCTACTTGCTGAAGGTGTTGATATATTGTATGGGTATCCTGGAGGAGCCATTATGCCTGTATATGATGAGTTGTATAAATACCAAGATCAAATTCATCATGTCTTAACGAGACAC
>JAESUF010000172.1 GCA_016763215.1 Flavobacteriaceae bacterium | reverse complement strand
CCCTGCCTAAAATTTTAACTCGGTCATTTTTTCGGACAATGCCACTTGCTACTAATGTTTCCATGTTAATAGTATCCAAGTTGTGCTTTTCTGAAATAGCTTGTAATCGGCTTAAGTTTAATGGCACGAATTCTACTCGATTTGGATTTTTAAATCCTCTCTTTGGAAGACGAATTTGCAATGGCATTTGACCTCCTTCGAAGCTACGTTTGCTTTTGTAACCTGAACGAGACTTTGCACCTTTGTGACCACGTGTACTTGTACCACCATGACCTGAACCTTGTCCACGAGCTATTCTCTTTCCTTTTTTGACTGAACCTGCAGCGGGTTTGAGGTTGTGTAATTCCATGATTTTTATTTTTGAAATTGAATTCAAGAATGAATCCAAAACTTTTTTACAAGAAATAATTACGTTAATAAATTATATTTGTTCCACTTTTATCAAGTGGTTTACTTTGGCAACCATCCCTAAAATTTGAGGGGTAGCTTCATGTACAACTGACCGATTCATTTTCCGAAGTCCCAATGCTTCCATTGTCGCTTTCTGACGCTTGCTACGGTCGATGACACTTTTTACTTGAGTAACTTTAATATTTGCCATTTTTATTGGTTGATTAGTTTAGTTGATAATTACTTTCAACTAATTATCCATTGAATAATTTTTCCATGCTAATATTACGTGTCTTAGCAACAGACATTGGGCTTCTTAATTTAGCCAATGCATCGATAGTTGCTTTAACTACGTTGTGAGGATTTGAAGATCCTTGAGATTTTGACAATACATCATGAATACCAACTGACTCTAATACCGCACGTACAGCTCCACCGG
Source organism: Flavobacteriaceae bacterium (assembly GCA_016763215.1). Next base: position 3,079 of record JAESUF010000172.1, on the reverse strand, counting down.
CAATAACCCCGGTACCATTTGAAGCAGGCTTGATAAATACCTTAGCTCCTCCATATTTTCCTTTTTGTTCGTGAGGTAATGTTCCGTTTAAAATTGGAATTCTTACCAAATTTTTCTTTGCGTCTTCTACTGCTTTCGCAATTGCAGAAGAAACATCTTTAGATTTCCCTAAACCATGACCAACTACTCCATTACTATCACCTACAACAACAATTGCAGAGAAACCAAAAGCTCTACCACCTTTAGTAACTTTAGTAACACGTTGAACACCTACTAATCTATCTACAAGCTCTAATCCGCTTGGTTTAACTTTTTCTACGTTTTTATATCCTTGCATAATTTCTTAAAATTTTAAACCCGCTTCTCTAGCAGCGTCTGCTAATACTTTAACTCTACCGTGATACAAATATCCGTTTCTGTCGAAAGCAATTGTTTCAATTCCAGCTTTGTTAGCTCTCTCTGCGATAGTTTTACCTACTACAGTAGCTGCCTCAACTTTTGAAGTTGCTTTAACACCTTTATCTCTTGATGAAACTGAAGCAATTGTTACTCCGTTTACATCGTCTACTAATTGAGCATAAATCTCTTTGTTACTTCTAAATACAGACAATCTTGGTTTTGTTGCTGTACCAGAAATAATTTTTCTAATTCTATGCTTAATTCTAGTTCTTCTTTCAAGCTTTGATATTGCCATAACTCTATAAATTATGCAGATTTACCTGCTTTTCTTCTTAATACTTCACCTACAAACTTAACTCCTTTTCCTTTGTATGGTTCAGGGCTACGGAAACTGCGAATCTTCGCAGCAATCTGACCGACCAATTGCTTGTCATGAGAAGTTAATTTAACGATTGGATTTTTCCCTTTTTCTGAAATTGCTTCTACTTTAACTTCTGGAGCTAATTCTAAAACAATATTATGAGAATACCCTAAGGCTAATTCTAATTTTTGACCTTGATTTGAAGCTCTATAACCGACACCGACTAATTCTAATTCTTTAGTCCATCCTTTACTTACTCCATCAATCATGTTATTCAACAATGCTCTACATAATCCATGTTGAGCTTTGTGATTTTTGCTTTCAGATTCTCTATCTAATGTGATAGTTGCATCTTCTATTTTCACAGTAATTCCTTCAGAAATTTCTTGAGATAATTCTCCTAATTTCCCTTTTACTGTTACTACTGTTCCGTTTAAATTAACTTCTACACCTTGTGGAATGCTAATTGGGTTTTTTCCTATTCTACTCATCTTCTAAGGCTTAATAAACGTAACAAATTACTTCTCCTCCAACATTCTCTAGACGTGCTTTCTTGTTAGTCATCACACCTTTAGAAGTTGAAATAATAGCAATCCCAAGTCCATTCAATACTCTAGGCATCTCTTTTGCGTTAACGTATTTACGTAAACCGGGTGTACTGATTCTTTGAATCTTTCTAATTACTGACTCTTTTGTTTCCTTGTCATATTTTAAGGCAATTTTGATAGTTCCTTGAACAGAACTGTCATTAAATTGGTAACTCAAAGCATATCCTTGTTGAAACAAAATTTTAGTCATTTCCTTTTTCAAGTTTGAAGCAGGAATTTCTACTACTCTGTGTCCTGCAGAAATTGCATTTCTAACTCTCGTTAGATAATCTGCGATTGGATCTGTATACATATTTATTTAAATTGCGATTACGGTTTTCAATTATCTCTATTTATCCTACAGATTTCTCTGTGATAATTAAACCTATAATCAGTTAATTTTCTTTATACTCAAAAAAATAGAGCATGCAAAAGTACACATTCTATTTTATTTTTAAGCTTTATTTTTGATTTCTACCAGCTTGCTTTTCTAACACCTGGTATTAACCCTTGATTTGCCATCTCACGGAAAGTCACACGAGAAACTCCGAATTGACGCATATACCCTTTTGGTCTTCCTGTTATCTTACAACGATTGTGCATTCTAACTGGTGAAGCGTTCTTTGGTAGCTTTTGTAATCCTTCGTAATCTCCAGCTTCTTTTAAAGCTTTTCTTTTCTCAGCATACTTAGCAACAGTTTTTGCTCTTTTTACCTCACGGGCTTTCATTGATTCTTTAGCCATCTCTTAATTTTTTTTGAATGGTAAACCTAATTCTCCTAATAATGACTTTGCTTCTTTATCAGTGTCTGCAGATGTTACAAATGTAATATCCATTCCATTGATTTTTTTCACTTGGTCAATATTGATCTCTGGATAAATGATCTGTTCAGTAATTCCTAAATTGTAATTACCTCTACCATCAAATCCATTAGCTTTAATTCCGTTGAAATCTCTTACACGAGGTAAAGAAGCTGTAACCAAACGATCTAAAAATTCGTACATCTTGTCTCCACGTAAAGTAACTTTAACACCAATTGGCATTCCCTTACGTAATTTAAATGATGCAACATCCTTTTTAGAAATTGTAGAAACTGCTTTTTGACCAGTAATAGTAGTCAACTCTTCTAAAGCATAATCAATTAATTTCTTATCAGCGATAGCCGCTCCAACACCCTTGCTAATTACAATTTTCTGTAATTTAGGCACTTGCATTACATTGCTATAACTAAATTCTTCAGTAAGAGCACCAATTACTCTGCTCTTATATTCTGATTTTAATCTTGGTACGTAACTCATGATTATATCGCGTTTTTAGTTTTTTTAGAGATTCTTATTTTGGTATCTCCTTCAACTTTATAACCTACTCTTACAACTCCTCCATCTTCTACTAACCCTAAGTTAGAGATATGAATAGAAGCTTCTTTCTTTACAATTCCTCCTTGAGGACTTTGAGCGCTTGGTTTAGTGTGCTTAGAAACTAAGTTTACACCTTCTACAATAGCTCTGTTTTTATCTCTAAGGATTTGTAAAACTTTCCCTTCAGATCCTTTGTGATCTCCTGCGATTACTTTAACAGTATCTCCTGATTTGATTTTAAACTTTGTCATCGTTTTATCTCTTTTAAAGCACTTCAGGTGCTAATGATACTATCTTCATAAATTGTTTCTCACGAAGCTCACGAGCAACCGGTCCAAATACACGTGTTCCTCTCATTTCCTCTGTAGGATTT
>JAESUF010000171.1 GCA_016763215.1 Flavobacteriaceae bacterium | reverse complement strand
TTCTATAACCTCTTTAGAAATAGTAGGCAAATCCGATCCTATTAAAATGATGTTTTCATAACCGTCGTCAAACCCTTGTTGAAAAGCGTTCTTCATCTTCTCTCCTAAGTTTTCTCCTTCTTGAACAAATTTTAGATCACCTTCCCATTTAGAAGGTATAATGACATCAGAAAAATAGATGTTCTTATCAACGTCAACTATTTGAGATTCTCTTTCAGTAATACCGAAGGGTTCGCTATAAATATTAAACGCTCCTTCATCTCCAATTGTTTTTGCCAATCGTGTTTTTACCTTACCAAGAATAATATTCTTTACAAAAACAATTAATAAACTCTTACTCATATACTTTCTCACCTTTTAGGAGCCATTTGCTCCAAAATTTACTAGAAACATGAACTCTTTTTGATTCTTTTTCTTTTCCGTCAAAAACCTTATTCCCTTTGTTTTTCCATTCCACAATTCCACCAAACAGGTTGTAGATATTCGTATAACCAACTTTCTTTAATTGCTCCGCTATATCTTCCGATCGTACCCCGAGAGTACAGTACACAACAATTTTAGCTTCTTTATTTGGTAACTTTTTCCTAACCTCCTTTAAATTAAACTTTTCATAGCCTACAAGAAGCGCATTTTTTAAATGACTTACTTTAAATTCCTTTTCTTCTCTTGCGTCTAGTAGTATAACAATACTAGAAATTTTACGTAAGCTGTCTACATAAATATAAGGAACACTTTCAGTATTGTATTTTTTCAACACATCTTTAATCGTCTCTTGAGAGAAAGAGCTCATTGAAATGAGAAAGAGTAGAGAAAAGATAATTTTATTCATAATTCGTGATTCAAAACTGTCTATCTAGGCGACCACACCTTGACAGCTACTTCCAGCGCCAGCAGTACAGCCATAACAATGTTGATTGATAATGATTTTTCTGTTTTGCACCAATTCTTCGTTGTACTCAGAAATGTGTTTTACTTTGCTGGCTACTTTTAGATTTAACATCTGATTAAAATCACAATCGTATAACCAACCATCCCAACTAATAGATAAGGTATTGGTACACATAACGTTTTCTACTGCTGCAGGATTGTATGCCTCTACCAAAGAATACATGTAATCTTCATAATTTTCTGAAGCGATTAGATAATCTAAAAATCGACTGATAGGTAAATTTGTAATCACAAACAAACTATGAAAATCAATGTTAAATTCTTCTTTTAATGCTTTCTTGAAGTCATTCTCCAAGGCCATTCGATCACCTGGTAAAAAAGCTCCTGAAGGATTGTATACAAGGTCTAATTGTAAATCACTTCCAGGTATTCCGTAACCAATTGCATTTAACTCTTGCAATGCTTTAATCGATTTGTCAAAAACTCCATCACCACGTTGTTTGTCTGTTTTTCCTCTTGTCCAATGTGGCATAGAACTTACTACATGAACATTGTGTTTTTTAAAAAATTCAGGTAAGTCGTAGTATTTTTTGTTTGCCCTGATAATCGTTAGATTGGAACGGACAATAAAGTCTTTGATGCCTACTTTAGCAGCTTCTTCTACAAACCACCTGAAATTTGGATTCATCTCTGGAGCTCCACCAGTTAAATCTAAGGTATGTGCTTTTGTTTTTTTGATTACGCCTAAACATTGTAGCATGGTCTCTTTGGTCATAATTTCCTTACGATCTGGACCCGCATCAACATGACAATGAGAGCATACTTGATTGCACATGTATCCTACGTTAATTTGTAGAATTTCTAGTTTTTTAGGACGTAGCGGAAACTGATTAGTTTCCTTTATTTTTTTTGCGAACGTAGGTAGTTCACCATTAGCAAACATACCGTTGGATAAAATTTCTAATTGACGTTCTGTATTGGCTAGATCATTATTTCTAGCTAAAAGTGATTTTTTTGACATTTTAATATCTTACTTCATTTTAAAGATCCTTCGGCTAGGCTCAGGATAAGCAATTTGTAAAGTTTTGCTACACAAAACCAACAATTGCTTACATTTCCAACTTATTCACTTTGTTCATCATTTGTACTCCATGAACTAAGGTTGCTCCACTTTTGATTGCTGCTCCAACATGAAGAGCCTCCATCATTTCTTCTTTTGTTATTCCCCTTTCCAAACCATCCTTTGTATATGCATCTATGCAATAAGGACATTGTTCAGTGTGGGCAACAGCCAATGCAATTAATGATTTCTCACGAGCTGTTAAGGCTCCTTCTTCAAAAACTTTTCCGTAATAGTCAAAGAACTTGTTTCCAAGCTCTTCGTTCCATTCTGTAATCTTGCCAAACTTGCGTAAATCGGCAGGGTCGTAATATGTTTTCGACATATTTTTTATATTTATAAACTGTTATTTTCCGTTCAAACTCCAGTTGTAAGGTAAGTATTTTATCTTAGCTTTTTTGCTTATTTCAACAGTTGAATACTTGTTAATATAGTCAATTACTGAGCCTTTATTTGTGAAATCACTTTTGAACCAATTGAAGATTTCTGAGATTTCTATTTTCTTCTTACCAATCTTGTTTCTAGTAGAATCGTTGATGAACTCTGTCATTAAACGTTCTAGTTCAGTTTCGATATTGTCTTCTGTAAAAGCCATATTTCCTAATTTCGGACACGATCCTGAAGCGCAATTTACGCCTACATGTATTCTAGCATCTTTGAATTTTTTACGTAAAATCTGATGTTCTATATGATCTAATGTGTATGTTTTACCACCTACTTTTGCAAAAGGAGTTTTCCAAGCTGTTTTCCCTTTGGTCTTAATTCCCGTAATACTCTTTAAAGGATAATTGTCAAGAATAATTTTGATGGTATAAGCGTTGTAAGCATTAATCCAAAAAGCTTTCTCTTTGTTTGCCGACCACCCTTTCTTTGGGGTTGTCTTGTTTAGATATGCTAAATAACCATCTAGTTTTTCTTCATTCGCTTTTAAAGATTTATAATCTACATTTCCTTTTACGTCAACATTTGCTTGCAATAAAGCATTAAAATCTGACGATTGTGCAAAAATAGTTGATGCTATAAAAAATAGTAAGAGTGTGATTAGTTTCTTCATCGTTTCTATGTTGTTATGTGCGTTTAGACGAAACGATTTTGAATAGTTTACAGAGAAATGAAAATGAAATTAGATTTCTATTTCTTCACCCGTTTTTAATCCAAAATGCTTTCTAAAGAAAAAGACGACTGCATATAGAATTGGAGTATCCAAAGCAGCAATCATCATTTTAAATATTATACCACTAATTAAGAGTCCCGAAAAATTATCCCAAGAAATGATGTCAAAAGAACAGAGCAATAATAGTACCGTTAAAGTGTCTACTATTTGAGAAGAAAATGTAGAGAAATTATTTCGTAGCCATAAATGTTTACCCTTGGTAAAATTTTTCCAAAAATGATACATTCGGATGTCTATAAACTGTGCAAAGAGATAGGCCATCATCGACGCTAAAACAGCTAGCGGGGCAGCTCCAAAAACATCTGTAAAAGTATTGTCGTTTACAGGTGACCATGTTGTCGAAGGAACTTCTATAGAAATATAGATAATAGCTAATGAAAAGAAAGAAGCAAAAATTCCAGCAATAACAACATGATTTGCTTTTTTCCTTCCGTATATTTCAGATAGAATGTCTGTAATTAAAAAAGTAATTGGATATGGAAGCAACCCTACAGAAACCTCAAAAAGTTTGGAACCGAAAATTTCAACATCATAAGGGTACCAGTAAAAGAACTTTTGAAAAATTAAGTTAGAGGTTACCAGAGAAGCAATAAATAATGCTGCTAAAATAAGATAGATTATCTGAGCTTGAGATTTCTTTTGCGCTGTCATAGAACGAAAATACTAATTATTTTTACAGATAAAGAAACTAGTTCAAAATGAAGAGATAAATTCCTATTTTTGCCAATAGAAATAAAGAAATCAAACTTAAATGAAAGCATATATTTTTCCAGGCCAAGGAGCTCAGTTTACAGGAATGGGTTTAGACTTGTATGAGAATTCAGAATTGGCCCAAGAACTTTTTGAACAAGCGAACGAACTATTAGGGTTTAGTATAACGGATGTAATGTTTGAAGGTTCTGCCGACGAAT
>JAESUF010000170.1 GCA_016763215.1 Flavobacteriaceae bacterium | reverse complement strand
TCGAAAAAAACAAAAATAAATCGAGTTTAGAAAATAAAATTTCTGAACCAATAAATTACGTAATCAATCCAAGCGAAAATGATTCATTATGTAAATCGGATATTTCAAAAGCAAAAGCTGATATAAAAAACGGAAAACTGGTATATGTCAAAACTTTTGGATTTGGTTCAAGCGTTAAACGATATGAATATGATTTAAAAAAGCTATGTGAAGAAAAAGGAATTGAATATGATATTGATTTAATTGGCTGTGTCGTTATGGAAGGACAAACTCAAGGTTGTTATGGAGCATATATGGACAAAACTTTGATTGACAAATTTGGCTTTGATTTTAAGGGAAATTTAAATCGAAAAGCTGACAGTTTATTTTTAATTCGTGTAGTCAAAGATGAAATTCCGATTTATTCTTGGGATTGCGATGAAAAACCTAAACCGATTTTGGAAAACAAGAGCTATCTTGAGACTACTTTAAATGTTCCAAATTTAGATTTAAAAAGAACTGAATTAGCCAAAACTTGGCCTGCAATTGATTTGAGTTTTATCATAGAAAGAGACGGGAAAATATCAAAATTTTATAGTGAAAATTATATTGCCAATCTAAAACATAATGAGAAGTTTGAAAAGCAACTTTATGATATTGCAGTGGATTATATTAAAAACAATTATCCAAATTGGAAAGCAGGAAAAATCAGAGGGACATCAGTAACAACTGATCACAATTTGAGAATTACCTTTATCGGAAAATAAATACGCTACACAACACCAATGGAGAAGGATGAATAATTACAAAAAAGAAATTTCAGATAAAATTTGTTATACTGAACTTGTTTATGGTAGAATCAACAAGAAACTTAACATAGAACTTTCAAAAGTCGAAATTGAAAAAATGATTTCTTCAATTATTTCGGAAACAGATGAAGCTGAATTTCAAAAAACGGGAAAGAACATTTATGTAACGAACAATAAAAGAAATATTAGACTGACAATTAATTCTTTCACGAATAGGATAATTACTGTCGATAAATTAAATAAAAAAACGAACCGCTAACACTGTACATAAAATCATAGTACCTTGAGGGATGCTACGCTTCATATATTATAATTCCCTGCAATTTAAGATGAAAAAGATAAAATACTTTGTACTTACATTATGCTTTATATTAATCCAATCATGTTATTTTGGTGCAAATGTTCCTGTTTATGATAAAGATTTACCTGGGAATCTCAAAATTTACTCTCTTTTTGAGAAGGATGAATTAGGTTTATTTGAATTTGATAATACTGGATTTGGATACGCAATTATAAACCCAACAATAATTGAGATCGGCTGGACAAATGATGTTATTATCGCTCGGTCACATCCCGAACCAAATAATATTCCTAAGGAAAGTGAATTAATTAACTTTATTTCTGGTGAACTTGAGAATCAAGCAGATTATATAAAGTTCAAGAAAGAGCATTTGGTTAATGTTAATGGAAAGTGGACATTGAAATATGCTCATGTAAAATCGGGAACTGACACAATTTACCCATATAAGATAGTCCCTTTTTGGAACATCATTGATGTAACTAATAAAAACAAATTATATCGATTTATAAGTAAGGAAAAATTTAACAAAAAGAGACAGGAACTTCAAATTCCTGATAGTTTATCATTCTTTTTGAAGTTAAAAAAGAAATAAAAACTATACCTAACACCATTTAAAATTAATTGCTAGTGTAAGCCTACTTACGAAAATCCTCGCGGATTTTCTATTCGGTTTGTATTTACTAAATTAGTTGCTTAAACCACGCAAAAAATATTGTGCAAACTACGTTGTAGGTAATTATGAATTTGAAACTAATCTTAACTCTTTTAATAGTAATATCTTTTTTTTTCATCCTGTGAAAAACCATTATGTAATGATTTTAAAAAAGGTTCATTTCATGTCAAAAAACCAAATGGTACTGATTTTTTCTACACATTGAAAGGAAATGATAATAGTCAAATTGAGACCAATATATATGGGGATAAAGCATATTACAAAATAGAATGGATTAATGAATGTACTTATCTACAAAAGTTTGATGAAAATAAAATGGAGCTAACCAAAGAAATGAAAATGGTGAATTCAGATGGAGGAATGATCATTGAATTTCTAGAAATTAAGAATGATAGTACGATTAAATTTCAATCTTATGTGAAAAATTTCAAGGAAATTAGTTTGATTAAAGGTGAATTCACTAAGGTTGACTAAAAATCAACTACCTACAACAATCGCTATAATTCAGCGCTCCAAATGAATAAAAAAAGAAAATCACTAACCTTTAAAACGACTTATTTCTAAGACGGAAAAGGTTCCAACTTATTCCACGCCGAAATCATAGTCGGAGCCCTTGCCAGTAATTAACACAAACTAAGAAAATTATGTTCGGAATAATAAACTTTGAGGCTTTTTTAATCGCTGGACTAATTATGAATTTAACACCAGGAGCTGATACAATGTATATTCTTGGGAGAAGTATTGCTCAAGGAAAAAAAGCAGGCATTTTATCTGCTTTAGGAATATCGACAGGCGCAATTTTTCATATCCTCTTTGCAACATTAGGATTGTCTATTATACTCGCCAAATCCGCAACTGCTTTTGAGATCGTTAAATATTTGGGAGCAGCATACTTACTATTTTTAGGGCTTAAAACAATCTTCAAAAAATCAGATGGGAAATTTGAATTAAGCAATGAAAATGAAGTTGTAAATTACAGAAAGATTTATTTATCTGGAGTTCTAACAAATATTTTGAATCCAAAAGTAGCATTATTTTTTCTTGCCTTTTTACCACAATTTATTGACCCGAATTATGTGCAAAGTTCACTTCCTTTTTTGATTCTCGGAATTACATTTTTACTAACAGGAACAATTTGGTGTTTAGTTTTAGCCTTATTTGCTTCAAAATTATCTGACCGAATTAGAAAAAATTCTAAAATAAAAAAGTGGCTGGATAAAATAACTGGTGGAATTTTTGTTGCTTTAGGAATTAAACTTGCATTGATAAAAAAATAACTGTTGCCTACAACGTGTATCGATTTATTATATAGATAACCTGATTTTGCAATGGCGCAGCGTGAATAGATTTTACTATCTTTAAAAAATAACTCGAAACAAGAACTTTATTCTTTTATATAAGGAGTAGCCACAATAAAAACGACATCGAAAGATGACTGACATAAATTCGAAACTTGAATCCTTTGACAATGAAAAATTAATTGATATTGTGAAAAATTATCAGCAATATGGATATGATAATGATTTAAGAAATATTGCGATTAGAATTTTAGAAAAAAGGGGAATTGATAAAGAACAACTGAAACTATCTGG
>JAESUF010000169.1 GCA_016763215.1 Flavobacteriaceae bacterium | reverse complement strand
TATTTAGCTTCTCCTATTCCAAATGCAAACGGACCTCACGTAAGTGACCCGCGTTCTGGAGAAATTTTAGAATCGGATATTAACTGGTATCACAATGTAATGACTTTATTACATAACTGGTTCTTTATCCAAACAGCGGCAATCAATCCTGAAGCAAGAAGTAATAAATTTAAGGACGAAGTGATGGGACGTTTAATTCGTTTTGTTTCTTCTCACGAAGTTGGACATACATTAGGATTACCTCATAATATGGGATCTAGTGTTGCATGCCCTGTTGATTCTTTACGTTCTGCTTCATTTACTAAAAAATTCGGAACAGCTCCATCAATTATGGATTATGCTCGTTTCAATTATGTTGCACAACCGGAAGACAAAGGTGTTGTCTTAATGCCTAATGTTGGTCCTTATGACAAATATTCAATTAGCTGGGGATATCGCCCAATTTTAAACACATCTGCTAAAGATGAAAAAGCGACTTTAGATAAGTGGATTTTAGCAAAAGCTGGAGACCCTATATATCGTTTTGGTCGTCAACAATTTGGTGTTACTGACCCAAGTTCTCAAACTGAGGATTTAGGTGACAATGCTATTAAAGCAAGTGATTATGGTATTAAAAACCTTAAACGAATTCTTCCTAATTTAGAAAAATGGACAACCAAAGATGGTGAAACATATGCTGAAATGGGAACGATGTACGGTCAATTATTAGGTCAATTTGGTCGTTATATGGGACATGTTTCTTCTAATGTTGGTGGAATATATGAACTTTATAAAGCTGCGGGTCAAGATGGAGCTGTTTACACTCATGTAGATAAAACTCATCAGAGAAACGCACTAAAATTCATTAACAAAGAATTATTTGCGACTCCAAAATGGATGATAGATCAAAATATCTTTAGAAAAGTACAATCTAGCGGAGCTATAGAAAGAATTAGAAGTCTTCAAGCAAGAACTTTAAATAACTTTTTAAATCCTGCAAGAATGGCTCGTATGATTGAAAATGAAACTTTGAACGGTTCAAAAGCATACACGTTAGTGACTATGTTCTATGATTTAAGAAGAGGAGTTTGGTCTGAATTATACAATGGAAGATCTATAGATACTTACAGAAGAAACTTACAAAAGACTCATATAGATCGTTTAGCTTACTTACTAAATACAGCACAAAACCAAAATGGTCGTTTTGGATCACCTTCTGTAAATGTAAGTCAGTCTGATATCAGATCTATGGCTAGAGGAGAATTAAACAGATTGAAGCGTGATACTAACGCTGCAATTTCGAAAGCTCCAAATACAATTAGCAGATATCACTTACAAGATGTAGTTGCTAGAATTAACAAAGCATTAGATCCTAAATAAAAGGAACTTATACAAATTGAAAAACCTCGCAAATTGCGAGGTTTTTTTATGCATTAGACACTGTGACATTCTACTCATTTAAGTCAGTAGGCATTTTGGTTAAAGCGTAAAACTCAAGTAAAATTAACTCCTCTCTTGATGATAGACTGGAAAACAAAAAAGCCTCGCAAATTGCGAAGCTTTTTTTATATATGTTATTTCTTATTAGAATGGTAAATCATCTGGTTCATTACTACTCAAATCTGGTGCAGGTTGAAATTGATCAGCTGGAGGCAATTCTTGCGAAGGAGCAGAAGCTAAACCCTCTATTCTCCATCCTTGAATAGAGTTAAAATATTTTGCTTCACCTTGTGGATTGATCCATTCTCTACCTCTTAAATTGATAGATACTTTTACATCTTGCCCAACTGAATAATTGTTTAATAGATCAACTTTGTCTTGAACAAACTCAACCATAATCATTTGAGGGTATTGCTCATCCGTTGTAACTACTAATTCACGTTTTCTAAAACCGTTACTTCCAAAAGTTTGAGTTTCTCCTATTAACTTAACTTTACCTATTACTTCCATAATTTCTATTTTAATAAAAGCACTTTCCAAGCACGTTCAACATCGTTTCTTTCTATATACTGTTGAGCAAATGTATGTTTTTTTCCAATTTCTAAGCCCATTAACTCGGAATGTTCTTTCGCAAAGTTATTAACACTTGTATCATCTGGGAGCGACTCTACATTTCCTAACACCCCTAGATTATTCCCAGTAAGAACAGTACTATTTCTAATCTCTTCAGGAATTTGATCTACGCCAATCCCTAGGGTAGAAACAGGTTTTGGAATCTCAAAAAAGCCTTCTCTTGCTCTTGAATAATAGCTCCCTCCTGCTCTAGCAACCAAATCTATTTTATATTGATCTATGGCACCATTCTCATCCAATACATCTTCATTAATATGTAATTTCACAACTTCGCAGATAATTAGATTTCCTGCTCCTCCTTCATCTCCAGTATAGATAATATCTTTCACCTTGCATTCAAATTGTACAGGAGATTCAGCTACGCGAAAAGGTTTTACTACATCGGAAGGCAACATCGTAAGACCTGCCTTTACAAACTCATTAACGCCTTCAGGATACTCTGTACTACTTAAAGACATTTGATGAACAATCAAATAGTTTACAACATTGATTACCACTTCTTTTGTTGCTTCAGCATTTTGCAAGGTGTGTTTTGTTGTATTATCTCGTACACGCCTGGCTGGAGAAAAAATTAGTGTTGGTGGATTTGCTCCAAAGACATTAAAAAAGCTGAACGGAGATAAATTCGGATTTCCGTCTTTATCTATAGTACTTGCAAAAGCTATGGGTCTTGGCGCAATGGCACCTAATAAATAACCGTGAAGTTTTCCTGTCGGAATTTCACTTGGATTGATTGAAATCATGTAAAAAATTCTCCTGTAAAGATACTATCAATTTTACAAATCAGTTATAGTGTTGAATCTAGTATATTTGTTTGATGAGTTTTTTAAAGAGCACACTACTTTTAAAAAGAGTAGCCATTTTTATTTCGTTTATTATTGTTTCCTTAATTCTGTGGAACACGTATGGCTTTTTCAAGTTATTCAAAAACGAGGAACGTGTAAAAATGGAAATAGTCGCTGCTGCTCAAAAAGAGATTGCAGAGAATACTGATTTAAACGCAAGTACAGTACTTCCTTTAGCAATTTTACAAAGCAACACCAAAATTCCCATGATTTTAGTAGATGAGAATGGGACTATTAAAGAGTTTTTTAATTTAGACTCTATTAAAGCTTTAGATAAAAAATATTTAGAACGGCAACTGGCAAGAATGAAAAGTCAGAACCAACCAATTGAGATAAAATATTTAAGTGTCACAGAATATATTTATTATAAGGATTCCGATTTATTAAATAAACTCACCTATTACCCTTTAGCTTTAATTCTAATTCTTACATTATTCTTAGCCGTTATATATATGATGTTTACCTCAAATAAAATTGCGGAGCAAAACAAACTGTGGACAGGGATGGCTAAAGAAACGGCACATCAAATAGGGACTCCTTTATCTTCCTTATTGGGTTGGATTGCCATTTTAAAAGTTGAAAAGATCAGTACTAAATATGTCGATGAGATTGAAAACGACGTACATCGTTTGAATACTATTGCCAATCGTTTTTCAAAAATTGGTTCCCTTCCCGAATTAAAAAAACACAATATATACGACATCACTAAAAAAACCTACGATTATCTAGAATCTAGAAGCTCAAAGCAAATCTCTTTTAGGTTCGAGTCAGAAGAAAGAGAACTTTTTAGCAATTTAAATATCGAGCTTTTTGGATGGGTTATAGAGAACCTTATCAAGAATGCTATTGATGCAATGCAAGGAAAGGGAGAACTATCTGTTCATTTAACAACTGACACTAAGAAAATTAGAATAAACGTAACAGATTCTGGGAAAGGAATCCCGAAGTCGAAGTTCAAACAAATATTCAAACCCGGTTACACCACAAAAAAACGTGGCTGGGGGTTGGGATTATCTCTTTCTAATCGAATTATCAAAGACTATCACAAAGGAAAGATCTTCGTTAAAAAATCTGAAATCAATAAAGGGACAACGTTTCAGATTGTATTGAACAAGGCTTAGTTGTCGTGCTGACCTTAATACAAAATCTACAATAAAAACGCTTTGGATTCCCGATTTCTCAGGAATGACATTTACTCAAAATTCTCAGCAATGACTGATGCTAAATCAACAAATTCTTGATGACTTAATTTATCTTTCTTTACAAAACGCATATCGTCCATCTTATTAATTGGAATTAAGTGCACGTGTACATGAGGCACTTCTAATCCAATCACACTCATCCCAACTCTCTTACAAGAAACTGTTTTTTCCAAAGCTTTTGCCACTCGGTAAGAAAAGTTCATCAAACCTGAATATGCTTCTCGGTCGAGGTCGAAAATTTTATTCTCTTCTTGTTTGGGAATTACCAATGTGTGTCCTTTTGTATTGGGATTAATATCTAAAAAAGCAAAATACTTTTCGTCTTCGGCAATTTTATACGATGGAATTTCTCCTGCAACAATCTTTGTAAAAATACTCATGTGTTTCTATTTTATATAAAAATAAAAAACGCTTTTCGTTTGAAAAGCGTTTTTCTTTAAAAATTTTGCTGTTATTGTAAATAATAACAAAACAATCTATCAATTAAGAGATTACTTCGTCATTCTTCCCTATAATAATATTATCTCGAAATTTCGATAACTTCGAAATTCATAATTCCATTTGGAACCTGTATCTCTGCTAAATCACCAACTTCTTTCCCTAACAATCCTTTTCCAATTGGAGAATTTACAGAAAGTTTTCCATTTCTTATATCAGACTCAGAGTCGGCAACCAATGTATATGCAAACTCCATCCCATTAGCAGAATTCTTAATCTTCACTTTAGAGTGAATCAATATTTTAGAATTATCTAATTGAGACTCATCAATGATTCTAGCACTCGCTACTACATTTTTAAGTTTGGCTATTTTTGTTTCCAACAAGGATTGCTCTTCTTTAGCAGCATGATACTCAGCATTTTCACTTAAATCTCCTTTATCTCTAGCATCAGCAATTTCTTGAGAAACTCTTGGCCTTTCAACTTGTTCTAATTGTAATAACTCGTCTTTGAGTTTTTTTAATCCTTCTGGTGTGTAATATGAAACGTCACTCATCCTATCTAGTTTTTAATTCATTCGTAGTTGCTTTTAGGGGCTAAAAACACCATTTCCAAAAAATAGAAAATCTCATTGCCTTTTTACAGAATGAGATTTAGACTACAAATGTACAAATATTTGTAAATTGCCTCCGTTTAACTATAAATACACAAAATATACATCGTGAAAAAAGCAGGGTTCTTACTCGTAACCATATTCTTATTAGGCTGTAGCACAAACGGAACTAATAACAATTGTTCTCCATTTATAAGCGTGAACGAAACCGTCAACTTAGACCTTCCTCAGTTTATCAACTTACAAGTTCCTGGAGGATGGGCCTACACTAGTGGTGGTGGGCTTCAAGGTATTATTGTCTATAATATAAACGGAACACAATTTAAAGCCTTTGACAGATTATGTCCTGGACAAAATTTATCTTCCTGTTCACAGATGATCGTAAATTCTAGCTTGCGAATTGTGTGTCCATGCGACCAAAGCGAATTCAATATTTTAAACGGTTCACCATTAACGCAAGGAGTCACTTGTTTCGCTAAAGAATATTTAGTAGAAAACTTAAGTGGTTCTATTCTAAGAATCACTAACTTTTAATTCAATTCTAGAAAATAGAATTTGTACTTTTGTCTCTAATTTTTAGCTTTTTTCAACTTGAAAAATTATTTCTCTTCAGATTTTAAATTAGGCGTTTTAGGAGGCGGGCAATTAGGAAGAATGCTACTTGCCGAAACTCAAAAGTTCGATATTTATACTGTTATTTTAGACGCTTCTTCTGAAGCCCCATGCGCAGAAATCTGCAATGAATTTCATCAAGGAGATTTACTAGATTTTGATACGGTCTATAATTTTGGAAAAAAAGTAGATCTTTTGACAATTGAAATTGAAAATGTAAATATTGATGCATTGGATACCTTAGCTGCTGAAGGTGTATCTATTTACCCAAAACCAAAGGACTTACGAATCATTCAAAACAAAGCAACACAGAAGCTTTTTTACATTGATCATCAGATTCCTACTGCCGAATTTTCTAGATATACTTCTTTAACAGAATTGAAACATTCTTTTGCAAACGGCGCTGTCGAACTTCCTTTTGTTTGGAAAGCTACTCGGTTTGGATACGATGGAACAGGTGTAAAAATTGTTCGTTCAAGTAACGATTTAGACCAACTTTCCGATGTAGAATGCATTACTGAAAAACTAATTCCTTTTAAAAATGAATTGGCTGTTATCGTTGCTAGAAACAAACAAGGTGAAATTAAAACATACCCTGTTGTTGAAATGGAATTTCATCCAGAAGCAAATCAGGTTGAGTATGTTATTTGTCCGGCTAGAATAGATAATTCAGTTGCAGATAAAGCTAGAGATATTGCCCTTAAAGTTGCAGCTTCTTTTGATTTCATTGGTTTGTTAGCAGTTGAAATGTTTCAAACAGAAGATGACGAAATTTTAGTAAATGAAGTTGCGCCAAGAACGCACAACTCTGGTCATTATAGCATTGAAGCTAGTTATACAAATCAGTTTGAACAACACCTAAGAAGTATTCTAAATCTTCCTTTAGGAAACACCGATAGCAAAGTCGCTGGAATAATGGTGAATTTGGTTGGTGCTGAAGGACATACTGGTGATGTTGTTTATGAGAACATGGACGATATTTTAAAAATAGAAGGGGTGACACCTCATATCTATGGAAAGAAGGTGACGAAGCCTTTTCGAAAAATGGGGCATGTAACCATTGTTAACAAAGATATTGACAAGGCAAGAACCATTGCTCAAAAAGTAAAAGAAACAATTAAAGTGGTTTCGAAGTAAGTACTCGTTAAGCTGAATTAAATTCAGCTTTTTATTAAATAAACAGACTCCGAAACAAGTTCGGAAAAAAATTACACCTATGGTAGGAATCATAATGGGAAGCGATTCAGATCTTCCAATCATGCAAGAAGCAATTGACATTTTAGAGAGTTTTGATATTCAAATAGAAGTA
>JAESUF010000168.1 GCA_016763215.1 Flavobacteriaceae bacterium | reverse complement strand
TACATCAATATTATTACTTACTCCTCCATAGTACCATGGTCTCCAAGCACCAAGACCATAACCGAAACCATAACCAAACCCATAAGATCTATTACGAACATTTATACGCTCTCTCGATTTTGTAAAAATACTTACCAATATATCTGGGTTTTGAGATTTGGTAAACCCTTTTGCTAGCAACTCAACTTCAACAGCACGCATAATTCTTTTCTTATCTAAATCTGAAACGGCAGCTTTGTCAATTCCTTTTTTATAAAACGCAAACGTTTTATACTTACCAAAATCGACTTTGGTATCATAATCTGACACTACTTTTACAGTAGAACAAGAAGTAAGGGTTATAATAAGTACTAAAGAAAGTAATTTTAACAACTTCATAATGGTTGGATTTTATTAAAGGTTCCTAAATAATGATGCATCTACTTTATTGGGAACTGTTACTTTTAATTCTTTTTCACTTTTCATAGCACGTTGAATGGCGAAAATTGCTTCATCATTTCTTGCCCAACTTCTTCTTGCTATTCCATTGTTAACATCCCAAAAAAGCATCGATTTTAATCTTTTTGATGCTGCTTTACTACCATCAAGAAACATGCCAAAGCCACCATTAACGACTTCTCCCCAGCCAACTCCTCCTCCATTATGGATGGATACCCACGTTGCTCCACGGAAACTATCTCCAATGACATTTTGGATTGCCATGTCGGCTGTAAAGCGAGATCCATCGTAAATATTTGAGGTTTCTCTATACGGAGAATCTGTCCCAGAAACATCATGATGATCACGCCCTAAAACTATAGCACCAATCTCACCTTTCTTAATTGCTTTGTTAAATGCCTTCGCTATTTTAATTCTACCTTCTGCATCGGCATATAAGATTCTTGCTTGAGAACCAACAACTAATTTGTTCTCTTGTGCACCTTTAATCCACTGGATATTGTCGGCCATTTGTTGCTGAATCTCTATAGGAGAACTTTGTTTAATTTCTTCTAAAACTTCACATGCAATTTTATCTGTTTTAACTAAATCTTCTGGATTACCGGACGCACACACCCAACGAAAGGGGCCAAACCCATAATCAAAACACATCGGTCCCATAATGTCTTGTACATAACTAGAATAGGCGAACTCTTCGCCTCCCGTTTTTAACTCACTTAAGCTACAAAAATCACCTTTACTATCTTTATATACAGTTGCTCCTGCTCTGCTCGCTTCCAATAAAAATGCATTTCCATAATCAAAGAAATACGTTCCCTTTTTGGTATGATTGTTAATAGATTTCACGTGTCTCCGCAGGGTTTCTTGCACTTTTTCTTTGAATAATGCTGGATCATTAGCCATCATTGTATTTGCCTCTTCAAAAGAGATCCCTACTGGATAGTATCCTCCTGCCCACGGATTGTGCAATGATGTTTGATCTGAACCTAAATCTATATGAATATTTGCAGTATCAAACTTTTCCCATACCTCTACAATATTTCCAAGATAGGCTAGAGATACTGTTTCTTTTGCTTCTTTTGCGATACGTACTCTTTCTACCAAAGCATCTAGATCTGTGAATTTTTCATCTATCCAACCTTGTTCTAATCGTACTTGCGTGATTTTCGGATTTACCTCAGCACAAACGGTAATACAACCTGCAATATTACCTGCTTTGGGTTGTGCTCCACTCATACCGCCCAAACCAGCAGTAAGAAATAAATTTCCTTGTGGTGATTTTCCGATTTTCCGAAAACCGTTTAAAACTGTAATTGTGGTACCATGTACAATTCCTTGCGGACCTATATACATATAACTTCCAGCAGTCATTTGCCCATATTGAGTAACCCCCATCGCATTAAATTTCTCCCAATCATCAGGTTTTGAATAATTTGGAATCATCATTCCATTAGTCACCACAACTCTTGGTGCATTTTTATTGGATGGAAACAATCCCATAGGATGTCCAGAATACATCGCCAAGGTTTGCTTATCTGACATTTCAGATAAATATTTCATGGTTAATAAATACTGTGCCCAATTCTGAAAAACAGCTCCGTTCCCTCCATAAGTAATTAATTCGTGCGGGTGTTGCGCTACTGCATAATCTAAATTATTCTGGATCATCAGCATCACAGATTTTGCTTGGTTGCATTTTCCTGGATATTCTTCTATAGGTCTTGCATGCATTTTATAATCTGGACGAAAACGGTACATATAAATACGACCGTATTTTTCTAACTCGTCAGAAAACTCTTCTAATAATTCAGCATGATGTTGTGGTTCGAAATACCGTAATGCATTTTGCAATGCTAATTTTCTCTCAGCCTGAGTTAAAATTTCTTTTCTTTTAGGAGCATGATTCATTGTTGTATCATATTCCTTTTTTTTAGGTAACGAATTTGGAATTCCTTCTTGTATTTGTTCTTTGAATGTCATTTTTACACTTTTCTTTTGATTTTCTACCGAGATTGAAAATCAGATTAAAATAGGTTTACGCTTCGATAAAAAACAACAAAAATTACGGATAACGGATATCAGCCCTGTGGTACTGAGCTGTAATCCTTTTCTTGTATTTTAAAATTAAAAAATCCATTTTGATAGCTTAGTACAAATATATTTATTTTTTAAACTTAGTCGTTTTAATCACTTCAAAAAAAATGGCTATTTTTTGAAAATTCCTTAAATTGCACACCCAAAATCATACATTTTTTACGAATGGAACAAATAGCTCCTTATAAGCCAACATATAAAGTCCGAATAGTAACTGCTGCATCTCTATTTGATGGGCATGACGCTGCCATTAATATTATGCGTAGAATTATTCAATCTACGGGTGTAGAAGTCATTCATTTAGGGCATGATAGAAGTGTTGAAGAAGTTGTAAACTGCGCCATTCAAGAAGATGCCAATGCAATTGCATTAACTTCATACCAAGGCGGACATACCGAGTACTTTAAATACATGTATGACTTATTACAAGAAAAAGGTGCTTCTCAAATTAAAATATTTGGCGGAGGTGGTGGTGTAATACTTCCAAATGAAATTAAAGAGCTAATGGATTATGGAATTACACGTATATACTCTCCCGATGATGGTCGCTCTCTAGGTTTGCAAGGAATGATAAATGATATGATTGAAAAGTCTGATTTTCCAACTGGAAAAACTATTGATTTTAAAATTTCTGAATTAACTCAAAAAAATCCATTACAACTAGCTAAAGTAATTTCTGCTGCTGAAAATTTTTCAGAAAAACATC
>JAESUF010000167.1 GCA_016763215.1 Flavobacteriaceae bacterium | reverse complement strand
TCTGCGATGACAAAAGAATCTTTTAGTTGAATAGCTAATTTTAAAGTTTCCTTATTTATTTTTTTAAAAAGTAAGGTGTCTTTTAATTCATAAAAACGATAAGCTATTGAACCCAGAGTTTTGGCTTTTGATTCATTCTCACCTTTTGAGTTTTCTAGGTTGTAAGCCTTGGTTAAAAACTCTTTTTGTTTTTCTAGAGAATAGGATTTGTTTTTAGAATGTTTTATCCAACTAACAATACTGTCTTTTGGTTTTTCTAAAGAGTTTGACAGTTGTGGTACTGATTCTTCTACACAAGATTGTAGTAAGAAAAAGAGGGCGAAATATAACAGGGCTAATTTGTAGACTTGTATTCGTTTCAAATAGTTGGTTTTTGAAAAAACCAAAGCTACAAAAAAAGCCTTTAGCAGAATATGCTAAAGGCTTAGGTTTATACTAAGGAGAAATTACCCTCCTTTTCCACCACTACCAGTATTTCCAGTTCCACCTTCACCTGTGAAGGTTTTGACACTGTCGATAGGGATTGTGTTCTCTATAGGGTCTTTTCTGAATTCTTCTTCGATGATTTCATCGGTACAAGAAGTAAAAGATAAAGACAATAATAACACGAGTAAAATTAGTTTTAAAGTTTTCATAACATATAACTTTTAAAATTTGACATTAGTTTTCTTTGCCGTAAATACAGCGGTTGTTGTATCGAAAGATTTTCGATGTTTATACATCGGAGCGACCGATGAAATGTTACCTTGATCGTTTCAAGGTTCGACTTGCTGCAGACAAGCCATAGAATTCCTATTTCAAGTTCAACAAATGTTGAATTCGATTGGGTTTGAACCAGGTGAATACACTCCTATATAAGGCCTATTTTGGAGTTGCCTGTTTCAAGAAATTCTTTACAGTTTAGAATAAGGAAGCGTTTGCAATTTTTTTAATACGCTGATCAATTCAATTCTAAGATAGTTCCACTTTTTTAAAATAAAAACAATGTTTTAGGGATTGAAGTGATTCAGTGAGTAAACGCTCTTTTTCAATTAGGTTACGCAATTTTTTTTTTTGTATCATAGCTTAATTTTGTACCCTTAAGATACGTAAAATAAATGGTTTATGCAAATATTTTGATCATATTCTCAGGCCATTTTCGTTAAATATCATAAAAAAAGGCACCTTTTTCAAGGTGCCTTCTATAGTATACTGAATAAATGAAATTTGTTTCATTCATCTTTTGCGTTTCCTACGATAGACATCCTTATTCATTTGGTAAGTAGTTGAGCCGTTAAACTGACGCTCGATACTTACAGGTAAATAATTTGGTTTCATATTATTTCATTTTAATAGTAATACAATCGCACAAAATTTCTTATGTCAACTGCGGTGCAAAGATGTGAGGTTTTTTGAATAAAACAAATAAAAAATCAATTTAATTTATTGATAATGAGTTAGTTAAGTTAAATATAAGGATAGGGGTTCCTGTCCAGAATTTCTCTAGAAAGAAGATTTTAATACAACCGTCTGCTTGTTAGTCTTTTACGGCTCAAATCTTAAATTCATATATGTTGAACATTAACTCATGTTTTTTAAAATTAAACACAAAAAAACGCCTATATCTCTAAGGCGCTTGTATGTATCAGTGTTTTTCTTGCAAAATCATTGCAAAATTGTTGCTAAAATAGACATACAACGCCTTCTTTGAAGAACAAATTCATTTGTTCCGCAAGCTCGACACAGTGTAATTTGTGGTTTGGATGGTATATGTATACTTACTTGTTTCATTGGTGCAAAGATAACCTGTTTTATAAAAAAAATAAAAATATACTTAAAAAGTATTGCTGGGGAGTACTTTTTGTATCTCTCAGCAGTACTACATTGTCAAATTAGAAGAATACTTTTGAAACAGAAATTAATGTAAAAATTGTTTCGGTGTAAACAGTAGTATAGTTATTGGAATTAGAGGGAAATTTTTATTATGAAATAAGAAGAAACGGAGCTTCTAAAGGTTTGAAACATACTGTTTATACGATAAAAGTTTAGGTTTAGAGAAATCTACACCTATTTAATTAACCTTTAGAGTTCCCTTGTATTACTATTCATTAGACTAGCAATACAAAAATATAAAACGTCTCGTTTAGAGGCGTTTTTTATTTTTGTAAGATTCTCATTAAAAAGTCGACACAGCCTTTAACTATTAAAAACCAAAATGTATGAAGAAAATAGCTATACTACTTTTAGTTGTTCTCCTATCTATTTCTTGCAAAACAGAATCTAAAAAAGAAATGAAGAAAGAAGAGAAATTCCCATCAGAACTTGCCAAAGTATTTGAAAAGCATGGAGGGATTGACCAATGGAGAAAGATGAAGACATTATCTTTTAATAGAGGAGAAGAGGCTCACACAACAGACCTTTGGTCAAGAAAAGGGGTTGTGAATGCTCCTAACTATTCATTGGGTTATGATGGGGATGAGGTTTGGTTATCACAAAAAGATTCTACTGCTTTTAAAAGCAATCCTTCTTTTTATTACAACCTGTATTTTTATTTCTATACAATGCCTTTTGTTTTAGCAGATGATGGAATTTTGTATGAAAAAATAGCCCCACTTGTGTTTAAAGGTGAAGAGTACCCTGGATTTAAAATTTCATTTACGTCAGAGAAAGGGACTTCACCTGATGATAATTATGTAATTTATTACAATGCTGAGACCTATCAAATGGAGTGGTTAGGATATACGGTTACTTATTTCTCTAAAAAAGCATCCAACAAATTCAATTTAATTCGATACAATGATTGGGAGAGTGTTAATGGATTTAAATTGCCGAAATCGATTACTTGGTATAAAAAAGAGGATAATGGATCTCCAATAGAACCCGCTGGGGCAGCAACGGAGTTTTCATTGTCTATCATAAGCGAAACAGCGTTGGATGATTCATTCTTTAAAAAAGCTACTGAAGAATAGCTTGAATGTTTTTTAAAATAAACTGATAGTATTCAGAAATATTAGGCACCATTGGAAATTGTTCATTGGTGCTTTTTAATACATTCAAATCAAATAATTTCAAATCGTCAACTTCATCCACTTGTTTTTTTAAGTTTTTTAATCCTGTTGTCAATTCAACTAAAAAGACATGATAGAACTCATTATCTTGAATTCCATTAGGGTGACTTCGCATGCCTTTTCGAACAGCGATTTTTTGTAAATCTTTTTCTTGAACTTCCCAGCCTATTTCTTCTTCTATTTCACGTAATGCTCCATTTATAATAGATTCTCCAGCATGTATATGTCCTGCTACTGAAACATCCCAAAGACCTGGATAGGTTTTTTTAGTAGCTCCACGTTGTTGAAGAAGGATGTGTCTGTCTTTTGTGTAAATCCATATATGAACAGTAGCATAAAACCAACCGTGTTTATGTGCTTCAGATTTTAAAGCTGTTTTTCCAGAATAGTTACCCGTTAGATCTAAGATGTCAATAAGTTCATCCATTTCTCTTTTTTAGACTAAAAAGATAACGTTTTTATGTTGTTTTGATTGTTTAGTAATGTAGGAATTGCAGCTAATTTTGTGGGAAAGAATTTGTAAGTAACTTCCTTCTTTCCTTTTTTTATTTTAATAGTAGCTTCGTAATCTGTGTATCCTATATAATAACTTCTTCCGGTAATTTGATCTCCTTTTCTTAAACCAGCTTTATAAGCATTGGAATCCTCTTCGATATCAGCAACCTGTTTTTTATCTTCAGAAAAAGTAAAACCAAGATCATAAACTTCGGATGTTGGATTGAATTGATAACCAAACTCTTTAAATATAGATTCCAAATCGTATAATTTTCCGCTTTCAATATGTAAATCAAAGAAAGGTTTTAGGTCTTCGTTTAGGTATTTGTTGGCTTTGGAAATAAAATAAGAATGTGTAATTCTCTGCTGGTTCTTTAGTGCATCTTCTTTTAGTTCTAACATTAAATCATCCAAGCTTTTAGCTCCGTTAGAATCCTGCTTAATTTTATTGTCAAGATAAAAGGCAAACAAAGCGCCTCTTCGATAAGGAAGTTTTTCGTAATCTCTGCTTGTCCAAAAATTATCATAATTAATGTCTTTATTTGGAGCTTCCTTAACTGGAGAGGTATACAAAACCTTAATCATTTGATTGAATTCATTAATAAAATAACTTTCATCTAGATTGTAGATCTTATTTTTTGCAATGTTTTTAATTGTATAATAGTCAGTGAACCCCTCACTAAACCAATACTGTTCTTCTTCATTGTCGTTTTTAATCAAAAGTCCAATCCAGTTGTGTTGTAATTCATGGTTGAATAAATAAACCAAGCCCTTAAGTTCTAAATATTCATTGTTCGTTGCGGAAGTTGCAAATGAATTTGTTAACCCGCTGCCTTGAAAACTACTCCCTCTTTCCTGATATGTGGGAGTCATTGTTACCGCAAAATATTTTTGAGAATGATCTTTCCAAAACTCTCGTTGAACATTCAACGTCTTTTCTAATACATGTACTAGTGTTGAGTCTTGGAATATTTCCCAATCTCCTCGGATCCCTAACACCGCTTTATTCCCTTTAATATCTAAAATATAAGGCCTGTAATCTCCTCCAGTAAAAATAGCACTGTGAAAATAATGTTCGTTGGTATCAGTAATTTTTTGTTTTCTGTTATTGGTGTCAAAGCTGTTGACTAAATTAAAGTCTTCATCAAACCCGACCCATTCAATGATCACATCAAAAGGGGTCGTCGCGTCTGGAACATAATCTCCGGGAATCATAAAGACATTATGAGAGAATACATGAAAATAGGTTTCCTGAATCACAGGACGATAGGTGCCTTTAGTCGTTAGGCATCCTTTTGTGTCTTGCTGAATGTTATAAGAAAGGTGGATTTTTTCGATCCCTTTCTTATGTTTAATAACAATGCGATTACTATCTCTTTCTTTGATAATTTCAGATGCTTGCTCAGACCTTAAATCTCTTAATACATTGTATAGGTTTTCTTCCCCCCAAGCCTTGTCTTGTAATAAGAGAACTGTTTCTCCACTAGGATTGGCTTTAAATTGCATGTTAATATGTAGGAGAGGAGTTCCATCCTTTACAAGGTGAGAAACTTTGTATTTAATTTCGTTCGTATCCTGACAAGAAACAAGTACAATTAATAATAGGAAGGCTAGTTTTTTCATTTTGTCTTAGGTTGATTTTAGTAAAGACGACAAAAAAAAAGGAATGTCACAAAAAAAAAGCTTTCGTTAGAAAGCTTTTTTTATAGAATTGACTGAATACATTGCACAAGAATGTCGAAGTCTTTTTCTGTAGTGTATAAATGGCATGAAACCCGAACATAGTTTCCTCTAAACGAAACAAAAACGTTTTCTTCTTTGAACTTTTCTTTGAGAAGGGTTACATCTGTGTTTTTTGGCAATTTAATTCCAAACATATGATGCGTTCTGTTTTCATCATTCTCAATAAGGCAACCAAGTTCTTTTAATTGACGAACAGCTTCTTTGGAAATATTTTTACAATACTCTTGAATAGCATTTGGAGTCCATTCAATAATTTGTTTTAATGCAGCGATTTGCATTTTGACATAAATAAAACTTCCACTTTCACCAACACCGTATCGGTTGGCTAAAGGTTTGTATTGCGATTGATATTCTGTTAAGCCAGCAAGATTTTCACTATGCAATCGATTCGCCCAGTTTTCTTCTATTGGAGTTCCTTGGTCAAAATAGGAACCATAATAAGCATATCCACAACCGTAAGGTCCAAACATCCACTTGTATCCAGCACAAACCAATGCGTCGGGTTGTATCTCTTCTACTGAAAAAGGAAGAGCTCCCACAGATTGACTTCCATCAATAACCAATAAGGAGTCAAATTCTTTTGTTTTCTTTCGAATGGTTTTCAAGTCAAACAACACTCCATTTGACCAATGAACATTCCCCATGGCTACAAGTGCAGTATTCTCATTAATGTTATTCAGAATATCTTGATTCCATTGTTGTACAGAATTAGAACCTTTTGGCTGCTTTATAACGCTCAATTTTGCATTGTACGTATCAGCTAGTTTTTTCCATATATAGTAATTACTAGGAAACTGTTCATCTATAATGAGTATCTCATCAGAGCTTTTTAACGTTATATTGTTTGCAACAGTTGCCATTCCGTAAGAAACAGAAGGAATTGTAGCAATACGGTTGTACTCATTGGCGTGAACTAACTCGACAAAGAGTTTTTTTAATTCCGTTACAGGGTCAAAAAAATCTGAAGATGGAATTACATAAGGAGTACTTTTCTCTCGAATAGCTTTGATTCCTACATCTGTAATGGATTTAAAAGATGGAGAAAGACTGGCTATATTAAAGTAATGCACCCCTTCAGGGATATCAAATAAATCTTGCTGATTCTGTAAACTCATAGTGTTGGGTTAATCAAAATAAGAGAATGTATCTCCATTGTTTATTTTTAATAATGTTTCGTAGATTAATTTAATCACGTTCTCCACATCATCTCTATGAACCATTTCTACTGTGGTATGCATATATCGAAGTGGTAAAGAAATTAAAGCAGAGGCAACTCCACCATTACTATAGGCAAAAGCATCAGTATCTGTTCCTGTAGCTCTTGATAGGGCAGAACGTTGAAAAGGAATTTTATTCGCTTCAGCAGTTTCTGTAATCAAATCGCGTAATTTTTGTTGTACTGCGGGAGCATAAGCAATAACAGGGCCTTTGCCGTTTTTAATTGCACCTTCTTTCTTTTGATCGATCATTGGAGTCGTAGTGTCATGAGTAACATCGGTTACAATAGCTACGTTTGGTTTGATAGTATGTGTAATCATTTCTGCACCTCTCAATCCTATTTCTTCTTGAACAGAATTGGTGATGTATAAACCAAAAGGTAATTCTTTTTTGTTTTCGTGTAATAATCGAGCAACTTCAGCAATCATAAAACCGCCCATT
>JAESUF010000166.1 GCA_016763215.1 Flavobacteriaceae bacterium | reverse complement strand
TTCAATTTTACTTTAGGCCATGTTAATTCTAGGGCCAAGCAAGGAAATTTTGCTTTTCAGCGTTATGTTGTCCGAATGAACTACCAACCATTAATGCATTAAGCCTCTCTTTAAGTACAGAGTTTGAGAAAAATCCAAATAAGACACAGTATGTAACTCAAAGAAGTTTTGGAACTGATATGCGTTATATTTTAGGACATATTGATCAGCAGACTTGGACTACAACATTGCGATTAAATTACAGTATTAATCCAAACATGTCGATTCAGTATTATGGACAACCATTTATCTCAAGAGGACGTTACACAGATTTTAATTATGTAAATGATGCAACTGCGGAAGACTTGAATAATCGGGTTACTTTATTTACAAACAATCAGATTTCGTATGATGGGAGTAGTTACCTAATAGATGAAAATTTAGACAGTACAACTGATTATAGCTTTGGAAATCCAGATTTTTCTTTTGTTCAATTCAGGTCTAATTTGGTCATGCGTTGGGAATACATTCCAGGGTCAGAAATTTTCTTTGTATGGTCTCAAGGAGTTACAGGTTTAGACGATCCTAGTAACACTTTAGGGGATGCATTAAGAAATCAAATCATCAATCAGAAAAAAGAAAACACATTTTTGATTAAAATAACCTATCGATTTGTGAAGTAAGGGGTAATGCTACTGAGGAAAACCTTAAAATAGATAGGTTTTAACGTTGAAAAAGAGTTAGTTCTTTAGGCGTTAAAAAAGTTTGTATAATTTTTAGAAAACTTTAACAGAACATTCAAGAGATAAAAAATAAATTTGCCAGTTAAAATGACTCATTTCATTTTACAACCTACCTACTATGATTCGTTTTCGCCAACCAATTTTTTTTGCTTTCCTTTTTCTTTTTATAGGCATATCCGTTTCAGCACAAAAAACTGAAAGTGAAATTAAAAAAAGAATTTATACGACAAAATTACTCAAGAAAACACCTGTCATTGATGGAGATATTACTGATGAAGGGTGGGATGTTGTAGAATGGTCTTCTGATTTTGTTCAAAAATCGCCAGACGAAGGAGCAGCACCAACACATCAAACAAAGTTTAAAATTATTTACGATGCTAAATACTTGTACATCGCAATCAGAGCATTTGATGACAACCCAGAATTAATTCAACAACGATTAAGTAGGAGAGATGGTTTTGCAGGAGATAGAGTCAATGTAATTATAGACAGTTATCACGATAAAAGAACCGCGTTTGTTTTTACAACGACAGCCGCAGGAGTAAAAGGAGAAGAGATTGCCACTGGAAATGGAGATGACTTTGATGCAAGTTGGAATCCGATTTGGTATACCAATGCCAAAGTCGACGACAAAGGTTGGACAGCAGAAATGAAAATTCCATTTAGTCAATTGCGCTTTGGAAAAGCCAAAGAGCAGGTTTGGGGGTTTAATATGGTGCGAAATATTTTCAGAAAAAATGAACGTTCACTTTGGCAACGAATCCCAAATGATCAAGCAGGATTTATTAGTGAATCTGGAGAATTACATGGGTTGATTGATTTGGTTTCTCAAAAACAATTAGAAATTCAACCTTTTACCGTTCTTCAATATGATTCTTATCCTAAAGAAGGAAGCAACCCTTTTAGAGATGGAAGTGATTTTAAAATCAATGGAGGTTTGGATGCTAAAATTGGAATCACGAATGATTTAACATTAGACTTAACCATCAACCCAGATTTTGGTCAAGTTGAAGCAGATCCAGGGGCGATTGCTTTGGATGGATTTCAAATTTTTTTCCAAGAACAGCGACCGTTTTTTGTAGAGAATAAAAACATTTTCGATTTTGAATTTGCCAATGGGAGAGACAATCTTTTTTATAGTAGAAGAATTGGAAGGAATCCACATAGAGGGGCAAATTTATCAGCAGGAGAATTTGCTGACATCCCCGTAAATTCAACCATTTTAGGCGCAGCAAAATTTTCTGGAAAAACGCAGAACGGTTGGTCTATTGGAGTTTTAGAAAGTGTTACTGCCAACGAATTCGCGAAAATCAGACAAGTAGATGGGGCTACAAGGAAAGAGATTGTAGAACCGTTAACGAACTACTTTGTAGCGAGAGCTCAAAAAGATTTTAATGAAAGAAATACATTTATAGGTGGAATTTTTACAGCAACAAACAGAAGCTTAGATGGGAGTTTTTCTGAATTACACAAAGCCGCTTATACAGGAGGGGTAGATTTTAGGCATAATTGGCATAATAGAGATTATTATGTCGAAGGAAATGCAATTATGAGTTATGTAACTGGAAGCCCAGAAGCGATAGAGAATACGCAACGTTCTATAGCTCGATTATTTCAAAGAGTTGATGCTGGTCATGTAGAAGTAGATCCAACCAGAACTTCTTTAACAGGTAGTGGAGGTAGAATTGAAGCAGGAAAAGCAGGAGGAGGAAATTGGCGTTACAATGCTGGTTTTGTGTGGCGTTCACCAGAACTTGAATTAAATGATGTTGGTTTTTTACGTCAGACAGACGAAATGATTCAGTTTAGCAATGTTCGTTATTTATGGCAGGTTCCTACAAAAGTATATCGAGAAATTCAACTAAGAGGAGAACAGTTTACAACCTATGATTTTGATGGAAATCAAAATAGAACTCAATATGAATTGAAAGGAAATGTTAATTGGGTTAACAATTGGTGGACAGAAGTTGGCTTTGGACACAAGCCTAGGATTTTTGGAAATTCTTATTTAAGAGGCGGGCCGCGTTGGCGTTTTGCTGATGAGAATTTTGGATTCTTATTTTTCGGATCTGACAGAAGCAAGAAAATGAGTTTTACATTGGGATATGTTACCAGCAGTTCGGAGCAAGATATCGTAAGCTTTAGACGTTATGTAGTTCGCTTAAATTATCAGCCTTTTGATGCTTTTAGCGTGTCATTAAACAATGAATTTGAAGTTACTGAGGACAAAACGCAATACATAACGACCACTGATTTTGGAAATGATAAAAGATATATTTTAGGAAATATAGACAATCAAAATTGGTCTACGACCTTGCGAATGAATTATAGTATCAATCCTAATATGTCAATTCAGTTTTACGGACAACCGTTTATTGCACGTGGGCGTTATTCAAATTTTAATTAT
>JAESUF010000165.1 GCA_016763215.1 Flavobacteriaceae bacterium | reverse complement strand
GTACCCCATTCCAATAGGGAAACTCATAGGAGTTACCCTTAATCCTAGTTTTTGCTCAACTTCATCCAATAAATCAAAGGCATCTTTTCCTTCTCTATCAAGTTTATTGATAAATACCAACATCGGAATGCTACGCATTCTACAAACTTCTACTAATTTTTCTGTTTGAGCTTCAACACCTTTGGCAACATCAATCACTACGATAACACTATCTACGGCGGTT
Source organism: Flavobacteriaceae bacterium (assembly GCA_016763215.1). The sequence goes on along the minus strand of JAESUF010000165.1, from coordinate 6,985 downwards.
AATGTTCTAAAAGTATCTTCTGCAAAATCCTTGTGACCAGGAGTATCAAGGATGTTTATTTTTTTGTTTTTGTAAATAAAAGCCAAGACAGAGGTGGCAACAGAAATTCCACGTTGACGCTCAATTTCCATGAAATCGGAAGTAGCACCCTTTTTAATTTTATTATTTTTCACAGCTCCAGCTTCCTGAATTGCTCCTCCAAACAGTAGTAATTTCTCTGTTAAAGTTGTTTTTCCTGCATCTGGATGCGAGATAATTCCGAAAGTTCTTCTGCGTTGTATTTCTTCTAAAAAGCTCATTTACAAAAATTGATGTGCAAAGGTAAGTTTAAATAGAAAATGAGCAAAATGTGATGCAAGATATAACGCTTAAAAATTGAATAAGTTCAACCTTTTAATTATCTAAGAACTGTTGCTTTAATAAAAACTTCTTTTAAAGGCCATTCTTTTTTATCTGTTTCTAACTTGGCAATCTTTTCCATTGTGCTTAAACCTTCAATGATTTCTCCAAAGATTGTGTGTTCCCCATCTAAGTGATGACTTCCTCTTTGGTCTTGAATCATGTAAAATTCGAATGGAGAGGATATCTTTTTAGGGTTATTCTCCCACTGTCTTGCTGCGGCTAATGCTCCATACTTGTGTTTGTGATAGGATTTCATTTCAGCAGGAATACGGTAATTGTATTTAATTCTTTTTTTTCTAGTAATTGGAAAATCTGAATTTCCTCCTTGTACTATAAAACCAGGTACAACCCTATGAAAACAAGTGGTATTGAAATATCCTGTTTTGGTTAAGAAGATAAAACTAGCCCTGAGCAATGGTGTGTCTTTGTAAAGTTTAATTTTAATATTCCCTAAACGAGTTTCGAAAAGGACAATTGTTTCAGGGTTTTGTTTGCCGTATGCTGTAAGAAAAGCAACTTTGTTTTTATTGTTGATTGTGTCTAACTCTTTTTCCTTTTTTACTGTTTCAGCCTTTTCTATTGGTTTCTCTACTTTTTTTGTAGGAATTACTTTTTTGATAAGCTTAGCTTCTTTTTGTTGACAGGAACTAAAAATTAATGGAACACATAAGGCGAGAAGAAAAAAGAATCGGCGAATTGTCATCTGACAAAGATAAATATTCAATAAATCTTTCTGCAAATTTGTTGCGAAAAGATTAACATGATTCTTCTGGATTTGAATGAAGACATTTTTGTATTTTTGTAAGACGAACAATTTTACATGGAAGAACAAGTAATTTTGGTTGATGAGCAAGACAATCAGTTAGGACTCATGCCAAAAATGGAAGCACACGAAAAAGCAGTTTTACACAGAGCTTTTTCGGTGTTTGTATTTAATAACCATGATGAGTTGATGTTGCAACAAAGAGCAGCAGATAAATACCATTCTCCTTTGTTATGGACAAATACTTGTTGTTCACATCAAAGAAATGGAGAAACTTCATTAGAAGCAGGGAAAAGACGTTTGCATGAAGAGATGGGGTTTGTATGTGATTTGGAGGAAGTCTTTTGGTTTGTGTACAAAGCACCATTTGATAATGGTTTAACGGAGCATGAGCTGGATCACGTTATGATTGGAAAGTATAATGGTAAACCTGCTATTAATAGAGAAGAAGTTGCGTCTTATAAATGGATGTCTTTGAAAGCCGTAAAGAATGACATAGAAATCCGACCAGAAATATATACAGAGTGGTTTAAAATTATTTTCCAAGAATCGTATTCAAAATTAACTAATGCCTAAAATTACAGCTTGCAGAAAAGCGCACTTTAATGCTGCGCATAGATTGTTCAGGTCAGATTGGTCTGATGAAAAGAATTTAGAAGTCTTTGGGAAGTGTAGCAATCCTAACTATCACGGACATAACTATGAACTGATAGTCGCAGTGACTGGCGAGGTAGATCCAGAAACGGGGTTTGTGTATGATCTGGGAAAACTAAAACACCTGATTCGTTCTGAAATTGAAGATGCTTTTGATCATAAGAACTTGAATGTAGAGGTTGAAGAATTTAAAACTCTAAATCCAACTGCTGAAAATATTTGTGTGGTTACCTATAACAAACTAAGAAAACACATTTCTGAATCTCTAGATTTAGAGATTACCTTGTATGAAACTCCAAGGAACTTTGTGCGTTATTCTGGAGAATAGCGTTTTTACAATTTTTTTATTTGCTAAAAATAAAAGATAGAGATACGGTTCGTTTTTAACCTAACTTTCCATCTCCATCGATATCCTTGTTTAAATGTGTTTCTAGAGCAGCCAACGTTTTCTGAAGAAGTTCCTTAGTGTCTGCTAGGTCCCTTTCTAAAAAACGAACTCTATCTTCAATACTATCAGCCTGACGTTGTTGTTTATTCAATTCGTTTTGCTGCATTAAGTCCCAAAAAATACCCATTGTTATTTATTTTAAATGTTTAATTAAACCTTACTTTCCCTTTTTCTAAGGTACCTGTTTTTTAATTTTGTGTCAATTACCTGTTAAATCTATTTTATAAAAAAATGTCCGTATCTGTCAAACGTTTTAAAATCGACACATATAAGCTTGCTGTCATTTTTAAAGTATTTGCTTGTCTTCTCTTTAGAGGTTAGAGGCTTCAAATAGGTTTAAAAAAACTTAGTCATTGTTTTCTTTTTTATATTTTTTATACCCCATTACTAATCGCACTCCTAATCTGGCAAACAAGATAATGGCAATGACCATAACGATATTAAATCCTTCCATTTTATTCAATTAATTTAAGTCTCTCGCCCAGCCTCTCCAATAATTTTTTAGCACCATTATTGTACAACTCTACAAATAATTTGTGATTTTTCCCTGCTAAAAGATTGTTTGCAGCAACCATTTTTCTATATTCTTCACTCTCAGTAAAAAAGATGACCATTTCTTCTGAGTAGACTCCTAAGGTCCAGTCGACGAACCAATCTTTACTTTTGAATACTTCAATATTTTTAAATACTTCATCTTTTATAAAAGTATTACTATCGTCAATCAAAACTTTTAACGTAGTATAAAACTGTGTGATGTTCGTTATCAACGTATCGTTTTTAATTTGATTCTTGTTCGAAAATTTTTTTAATAATTCATATCCTTTTTGTTGAATGACAAAGGGTTGATAAATAGAAACTAAGCTTCTGCATTCAGGACAATCATTATAATTGGTTCTATTTAATTTTTTATGAATAATTAAATCGCTTTTCTTTTTGATGGTATCATAAAACCGAATGACTCTACTGGCACTTAAGGTATCTCTTTTTAAATCTAAAGAAACTGTTTTTAAAATGCTGTTGAGCTGCCTTTCTGTTTTTCTAATTTCATTCCAATTGTTAACTTGAAGAGCTAAAAGAATACCAACCATTACTAATGTAATTTCTCCAATAGCGTAGAGAAGGTAGGAACTCATTTTATTTCGAAAAATCAATTTTTGCCGTATATTCTTAAAGATTTTTAGCATGTTTAGTTCGGTTGGTTAATTATTGGTAGTGAATTTAATTAAAAAGTTACAAAGCAGGTAATTCATTAGCTCTAAAGTTAATTATTTTTTTCTAGCTTTCTATATCATAAGAACTTGTAAATTTGTAGCTTAATGAATATGATGAATCAGTCTTTAAAGTTTGAACCCATTTTAAAGGATAAGATTTGGGGAGGTGAAAAATTAATGAATCTTCTAAATAAGAAGTCAGATAGAAATGATGTTGGTGAAAGTTGGGAAATATCTGATGTAGAAGGAGATACGTCTATTGTTTCAAATGGAGTATTGAAAGGTAAGGATTTAAAACAACTAATAAATGAATATAAAAATGAGTTAGTTGGAGAGAAGGTTTACAACCATTTTGGAGAGAAATTCCCACTGCTTATTAAATTTATAGATGCCAAAGAAGCATTAAGTATTCAACTACATCCTCATGATGATTTGGCTAAAAAGCGCCATAATTCTTTCGGAAAAACAGAAATGTGGTACGTAATGCAAGCGGATGAAAAAGCAAACTTGATTGTTGGTTTTGAAAAAGATGTTGCCAAAGAAGAATACCTCCATCATCTTGAAAATAAGTCGTTAACGGATATTTTAAATATTGAAGAAGTAACTTCTGGAGATGTCTATTTTATCCCAACGGGAAGAGTCCATGCAATTGGAGCAGGGGTTTTACTAGCTGAAATTCAACAAACTTCTGATGTTACCTATCGTATTTATGATTGGGATCGACAGGATTCAGAAGGGAATTATCGTGATTTACATACAGAAGATGCTATTGATGCCATAGAGTATAAAGCAGAATCATCCTACCGAACTCAATATCAAAAAGAACAGAATATAGCTACAGAAATTGTTTCATGTCCTTATTTTACAACGAATGTATTGCCTATTCTAGGAACGGTTTCTATTAACCATTCAGAGAAAGATTCTTTTGTTATCTATATGTGTGTACAAGGTGAAGTGCTATTTTCTTATAAAAATCTGCAAGAAGAATTAAAAAAGGGTGAAACGATATTAGTACCTGCAGCCCTGAAAGAATTTGTGATTACTTCTGAAAGACCTTCTGAATTACTTGAGGTTTATATACAGTAAAAATAACAGGTTTAGCAACTTAAACCTGCTATAAAGAATCAGAGCTAGGATAAGTAATTAAGAGACTTTTCTTAAGGTGTATCCAAAAATAGCTTTACAAATAAGGTCATTTTGCTTAGATTTCTTGGCAATAGTAATACACAGTTCTAAAGATGAATTGTTCAATTTTTGGACACGATTGGTAACAACCAATTCATCATGTAGGAAAGCTTTCCTTTTAATATCTATTTCGAATGTTGTGAGAGATGTCTCTAAAATACCGTTATAGTGTGTCATTGAGACCTTGGCTAGAGATTCAGCTTTTTGAAACAAGATCGAAGTATGTAGCGTCTTGTATTTATTAACATGTTTTTTGTTAACGGTAAACTCATAAGTACTTCTAGAGTTTTCTTTAATTAAATGGTGCATTACTTTAAGGATTAAAATTCAACAATGGTTCGGGGTCTACATTTTTAATTACAGTGAATTGTAATTGAGACATTCGATTGATAGATTGCTGTGTGTGTTTAATTGATTTCATGATATTTGTTTTTAGGGTTTGTGTATTAAAACAAAAAAGACGCTTTTTTTAAAAAGCGTCTTCTGTATATTATAAATGGATAAATTTTATCGTTTCTTATGAATAGGATGTGAGCTTTTTTCTACGTAGATATATTGTTTACGCATTGTGTTTTTACAAATCATTGAAGTAATAATTTGTACAATAAGCTTATAAGTATTTATGAGTCCTTTCATTATAGCTCAAATGTAAAGATTAATTTTAACGCAGCATAATGAACTTGTTAATTAAAATGTTAATTTTTTCCCCTCTAAAAGTGCGTACTATTAAAAACCTAAGAATGCATAAATATGTATCTTTGAGTTCTTAAATGAATAATGTCAATATGAGAATTATAGCAATGATTCCTGCGCGTTATAGCGCTTCTCGTTTCCCAGGTAAATTAATGAAAGATTTAGGAGGAAAACCGGTTATTGTTAGAACTTATGAAGCTACATTAGAGACAGCGCTTTTTGACGATGTTTTTGTTGTTACGGATTCAGATTTGATATTTAATACCATTACAGAAGTAGGAGGTAAGGCTATTATGAGTCAGAAAGAGCATGAATGTGGTTCTGATAGAATAGCTGAAGCTGTTGAGAATATGGATGTTGATATTGTAATTAATGTACAAGGTGATGAACCTTTTATTGATGAAGTTTCTTTAAGGAAATTGATAGCCATTTTTAAAAACGATCCGCAACAAAATATAGATTTAGCCTCGTTAAAAGTAAAACTGGATGAGGAGAATGAAATCACGAACCCAAACAATGTGAAAGTAATTGTAGACAACCAAGATTTTGCAATGTATTTTCCAAGAAGTCCAATTCCATATCACAGAAATAAAGAAATTGATGTAGTGCATTATAAACACATTGGAGTGTATGCTTTTCGGAAGAGTGCTTTAATTGATTTTTATAACACTTCTGAAACCCCTTTAGAGCTTTCTGAAAAGATTGAAGGAATTCGTTATTTAGAAGTTGGTAAACGTATTAAAATGGTAGAAACGACTACTTCAGTAGTTGGAATAGATACTCCAGAAGATTTAGAAAAAGCAAAAAAAATTTTAAGCAATGATGAAAAATCAGATTAAAGTAGTCGCTTTTGATGCAGATGATACTCTCTGGGTCAATGAGACCTACTTTAGAGAAGCTGAAAAAAAGTTTGCAGGCTTACTCTCTCAATATGAAACCGAAAATAAGATAGATCAAGAATTATTTAAGTTGGAAATAAAGAACTTAGGGCTTTATGGATACGGAATTAAGGGGTTTATGCTCTCTATGGTAGAAAGTGCTTTAAAACTTTCCAACTATACAATTTCTCAAAAAACAATTGAAGCTATTTTAGATATCGGAAAAGAGATGATTGAAAAGCCAATTGAACTATTAGAAGGAGTAGAAGAGGTATTGTCATCTTTGCAAGGTGACTATAAGTTGATAGTTGCCACAAAAGGCGATTTATTAGACCAAGAACGTAAATTGGAGAAGTCAGGATTGTTGAACTATTTTCACCATATAGAGGTGATGAGTGAAAAGAAGGAGTCCGATTATCAAAAATTAATAAAGCATTTAGATATCAGCCCTAAAGAGTTATTAATGGTAGGTAATTCATTAAAATCAGACGTATTGCCATTGATAGATATAGGGGCTTTTGCTATACATGTGCCATTTCATACAACATGGGCACACGAGGAAGTCTCTAAACAAGAGATGGTTAATTTAGAATATAAAACAATTCAAAAAATTACAGATTTACTACAATTTATATAGATGCAATTTTTAGATATAAACACATGGAATAGAAAACAACATTTTGAGCACTTTAGTAAGCTGTCTGATCCTTATTTTGGAGTTGTTGTAGATGTGGATGTAACCAAAGCATAT
>JAESUF010000164.1 GCA_016763215.1 Flavobacteriaceae bacterium | reverse complement strand
CACCTCTAACTAATACTATCGAGTGCTCCTGTAAGTTATGTCCTTCTCCTGGGATGTACGCGTTAATTTCATTACCATTTGTTAACCTTACTCTTGCTACTTTACGCATAGCTGAGTTAGGTTTCTTAGGTGTTGTAGTATAAACACGAGTACATACTCCACGTCTTTGAGGACAAGACTCCAAAGCAGCCGATTTACTCTTCTTAGTTATTTTGGTTCTTCCTTTACGAACTAATTGTTGAATAGTTGGCATACTAAATTGTTACTATTTTTCGTTTGTACTTAAAATTTTACTCTTTTTTAAGAGTGCGCAAATGTACAACTAATTTCTATCTATTCAAATATCACCAAGTTATTTTTTCGAAACACAATATAAACAACCCTGATTTTCTGATTTTAGCTACATTTGATCCCTATATCATAATCCATTTTGAATAAAAAAATTTACTATATATATATATCCTTTTTTTCCTCTGCTTTTGCAAGGGAATAATAGGTCAAAATTTATCTTTAAAATTAATAGGAAAAGATTCCATCGAAACATCGATTGTAAATCAAATCTCATTTCAAAACAGTCACGCTAAAAAAGAAGATTTATCTAACGAAATTCACGCCATACACGAGAAGATAAAAAGAATTGGATTTTTTACCGCTATTATTGAAGAAATAACTAATAAAAAAAGGGAATTCACTGTCAAATTCAATTTAGGAAAAAAAACTAAAGAAATCGTTGTAATCCTTTCTGGAATTCCAAAGTTGAAGTATACTACTTTCTTAACCAAAAAAGACTCTATTCGACTAGTCACAAAAGAATTGGAATCATTTATAACCAATATTACATCTGAACTAGATGAAAAAGGGGCTTCATTTTCTAAAATCACATTAGAAGATCCTCTTTTTATTAAGGGTATTCTATATCTAAAACTAAAAATTCAAAAATCAAATGAGCGAAAAATTAACAAAGTAATCCTTAAGAATTATGAAGAGTTCCCTCTTTCATTTATTAAAAATTATTTCAAAATTAATCCAGCTACTACTTTTTCGAAACAAAAACTGGAAGACATATCTATACTTACCAAAGGAATTTCTTTTGTTAAAGAAGTAAAGCCTCCTGAAGCTCTTTTTAAAAAAGACTCAACATTTATTTATTTGTATCTCGAAAAATTAAATTCAAATAGTGTAGACGCAATGATAAACTTAGCCTCGAAGGAGGATGGAAATGGTGTTTTATTAAACGGAAACCTAGACTTAAAGTTAAACAATGTTCTAAACAGCGGAGAACAGTTTGAATTATTTTGGAATCGTGTTGACGAAGAGAAATCTGAATTTAAGTTGAGTACTCGATTGCCCTACCTATTCAGCACTGCTATTTCAACACTTTTTGCTTTTAAAATTTACAGACAAGATTCAACATTTTTAAACACTACATTCAATATTGATCTTGATTATCAACTAGATTCGAAATCAAATATTGCTATTTCTTATACGGGCGAGAAATCAACCTATCTCCTAGATCAAGTATCGAATGATATTCATTCTTTTTCGAATTATTTTCTTGGTATAGGTTACCATTACACCGTTGCTGAAAAATCATCCTTCTTTTTCAAAAATAAATTCCTTTTCAATCTTAGACCAAGTTATGGAAAAAGGCAAAGTGACATCAATAATACGAATCAATCAAAAATTTGGCTATCATCATACATAAACATCCCCTTAACCGCTAGAAGTTATTTGTATTTAAAGAATGAGAGCGGATTGCTAGAGTCTAAAAATTACTTAACAAATGAATTGTTTAGAATTGGAGGCGCAAATAGCATTAGAGGATTTAACGAACAAAGCATTTTTACCAACAAATATTCATTTGTAAATATAGAATACAGATACGCTACATCAACTTCTTCATATGTCCATTCAGTTACAGATTTTGGAACCTACCATGACCCTATATTAAACAAGGCTAACAGCATACTAGGCATTGGGTTAGGGTACTTATTTAACATGAATGGAAGTCAGGTGAATTTAAGCTATGTAACGGGTCATAAATTTGATGCTGACTTCAACTTTAGGAACTCGAAACTTATTGTCACTTGGAAGGCTTTCTTTTAAATCTTCATTAGCCTTTAACGTTTATCAAATTCTACAATTTTTAACATTTCAGCTCAATTACCCCCTGTTAATTGTGATATTATTAACATAAAACTTTGTTTATTAACATAAAATTATGATATTTGAGATAACTAATTCAAATTTTTAAATTAAATGAAAGCAAAATTTAAAGGAATTTTAACGCTACTATTAGCGTTAATAGTGCAAGTATCTTTTGCCCAAGAAAAAACGATTACTGGAACGGTTTCTGACAGTTCAGGAGGCCTGCCCGGTGTAAGCGTTTTGATTAAAGGGAGCGAAACAGGTACTGAAACAGATTTTGATGGTAAATATAGCATCAAAGCAAAAGTAGACGACGTGCTTGTTTTTAGGTATTTAGGATACAAAACAGTAGAAAAAACTGTAGGAACATCAAACAAAATTGATGTAATTTTAGAAGAAGGTGGTGAAATACTTGATGAAATTGTTGTGACAGCATTTGGTATTAAAAAAGAGAAACGTTCTGTAGGTTACGCAGTTCAAGAAGTTAAATCAAAGGCTATTGTTAATTCAGGAGCCACAAATGTTTTAGATGCATTATCTGGTAAGGCTTCAGGTGTCCAGATTACTAGATCATCTGGTTCTGCCGGTGGTGGATCGAGAATTTTGATTAGAGGTGCTACTTCTATGGTTGGTAACAACCAAGCTCTCATCATTATTGATGGAGTGAGAACAAACAATGAAACGCTCCAATCTCAAGCTTCAACTGCAGGAACAGCATCATCCAATAGATTGATGGATTTAAATGCAGATGATATTGAAAGTATTAGTGTTTTAAAAGGTGCTGCAGCAACAGCCGTTTATGGTACTGCTGGTTCAGGAGGTGTAATTCTTATTACTACTAAAAAAGGAAGTAAGGGTCAGAAGTTCAGGTTAATTTAAGTACTCAAATATCTTTTGAAGAAGTCTCTCAACTAACTCAGCTACAAAACACATATGCTCAAGGTCGATTAATAGGAGGTGTACCTACCTATAGAGGAGCAGAAACAGGTGAATCAGGTTCTTGGGGACCAAGATTGTCTGATTTAGAATATAGCACAGACAGCAACATTTATAATGCGACAAATACTGCTGGAAACTTCGGTAATGCTTTTGATGTTAACAATGTGTATCGATGGGATAATAATGGTTTCTTAGTGCCAAGAGGGCTAGGGAACGGAACTCCTGCTAATGATTATAATAAGCTTAATAGTGAGGATTTCTTCCGTGTTGGACAATCAACTACCAACAACATAAGTGTTTCTGGTAGCAATGAAAAATTAACTTATAGATTTTCAGCATCAGATTTAAACCAAGAAGGTATTGTTCCGAATGAAGTATATAAAAGACGAACCTTTAATTTGGGCGCTACTTTAAAAGCGAATGATAAATTATCTTTTGAAACAGCTATTAATTACACACGATCTGACTATAATAGAATCCAGCAAGGTTCAAATACATCAGGTCTATTATTAGGTTTATATAGAACTCCTGCTTCGTTTGACAACTCAAATGGATTTGGAACAGCCGCTAGGAACAACCCTTCAGCTTACGAATTCGCTGATAGAAGTCAAAGAAATTACCGTGGAGGTGGTGGATATGATAATCCATATTGGACCATAAACAATGCTCCTGGTTTAGAAGAAGTACATAGAATATTTGGAAATTTCAAAACAAATTATAATTTAAATAATTGGGTAAATATTGGTTTAAATGTTGGTGTGGATGTTAGTTCTGATAAAAGAAAACAATCTTTTGAAATTGGTTCTAGAACAAATCCAACAGGTCGAATTATTTTAGATGACTTTTTAACAAGGCAAACTGATGTAAACCTATTTGTAACAGGGAGTGGAGATCTCAATGAAGACTTTTCATTCAACTATCTTGTTGGAACAAACTTCTTCAGCTTTACTCGAGATCGATTAAATGCAGTTGGTGTAGGTTTACTTTTTCCAGGATTTTTAGACATTAGCAACACTTCAAGTATATCAGGATTTGAAGATAGAAATAGATTTAGATCTATGGGGGTTTTCATAAACTCACAAGT